>NZ_JBHWYX010000030.1:0-102509 GCF_042728795.1 Streptomyces sp. NPDC060184 | reverse complement strand
CCCTCGCTTTTGTCCGGTGGGCCTTGATCTTTTTAAACCCCCCCGCCCGCCCCCCCCCCACCCCCCCCCGCCCCCCCGCCCCCGCCCGGCGGCGGCCGGGCGGAGGCGTCTCATGCCCGGTTCCACGGGGGCGGCCCAGGCCTCAGGCCCCAGGCCCCGGAACCGGGAACCGGGCGGCCCAGTCCCGGGGGACCCGGACGCGGCACCCGCACTCCTGGAGGAGACGACCCGCGCACACGGCCCGCACGGAAGCGGCCACCCCGCCCGGCGGCTCCGCGGCACGACCGGCGTACGGCTGAACGGCGTGTCCGTACCCCCGTCGTACGTCGTAGCGTGCGGGTGGGCGTCGCGATCCGTCGGGCGCGCCGCCGTCCACGTGCCACCCCGTTCCATCCTTCTGACAGGGAGCCGATGAGCACCATGAGCGACACACTGACCGTCAGCGTTATGGGCGCCGGAATCATGGGCGCCGCCATGGCCCGCAACCTCACCCGAGCCGGACACGCCGTACGGGTCTGGAACCGCACCCGGGACAAGGCCGAACCGCTGGCCGAGGACGGCGCGTGGATCGCCGACACCCCCGCCGAGGCCGTCGACGGCGCCGACGTGGTCCTGACGATGCTGCACGACGGGGCGGCGGTGGCGGAGGTCATGCGACAGGCGGCCCCCGCGCTCCGTTCCGGCACCGCCTGGGTGCAGTCGACCACGGTGGGCGTCGACGACGTCGAGACGCTCGCCGCCTTCGCCGACGAGCACGGTCTGGTCTTCTTCGACGCACCTGTGCTCGGCACCCGGCAGCCCGCCGAGGCCGGACAGCTGCTGGTCCTGGCGGCGGGCCCGGCGGAGCGGCGGGCCGCCGTCGCCCCCGTGCTGGACGCGGTCGGGGCCCGCACGGTCTGGACGGGCGAGAACGGGGCCGACGGAGGCGCCACCCGCCTCAAGCTCGTCGCCAACAGCTGGGTCATCGCGGCCACCACCGCGACCGGAGAGGCCCTGGCTCTCTCCAAGGCCCTCGGGGTGAACCCGCAGGACTTCTTCGACGCCATCGCCGGAGGCCCGCTCGACATGGGCTATCTGCGGGCCAAGTCCGCCCTCATCCTCGACGACCGCCTCGAACCGGCCAGTTTCGCGGTGACCACGGCCGAGAAGGACGCCCGCCTGATCGTGGAGGCCGGTCAGCGGCACGGCGTCCGCCTCGACGGCGCCGCCGCGAGCGCGGACCGCTTCGCCCGGGCCGCCGCCCAGGGCCATGGCCACGAAGACATGGCCGCCGCCTACTTCGCGAGCTTCGACCCGGACGAGTCGCGCTGACGGCAGGAGGCCGGTACCCGGTCCCCGTCCGCCGAACGTGGCTGGTCGCGGGGGGCCGGGTGGGCCGCCCTCGCGCAGCACGGTCACGGTCAGCCGCGGGCGCGGCAGCCACCCGGTCTCCAGCGGCGGGTCGTGACGGTCGACGGACGTGACGTGCGTCAGGGTCGGCGGCACTCCGACCCGGCAGAGGTCACCCGCCCGCAGGCGGTGGGGCGGCGGGTCGGTCCGGAACAGTTCCGACTGGTTCCCGGGGCGGGCGTCCTCGTCCTCGACGCCCAGGGCCACGACCCCGTTCCAGCGGAAGAACGCGCTGTCCTCGTCGATGGACCACCACGGCCACCTCACCGACAGGTGATCCCACCTCAGGCCCTCTTCGACCACGGTCTTCGTGAAGGGGCAGGCGACCGACAGCACGTCACCGACCCGGAAGTCCCCCGCGTGTTCCATCGGGCCGGCGTAAGAGGGCAGCCCGGGACGGTGCGCGGGGCCCTCGCGGAGTGCGGGGTCCTCGCGGCACGTGGGGGCTCCCGCGGTGCGCGTGGGCTCGTGCGGTGCGCGGACGGTCGTGACGCGGAGCTGTCCCGACGACCCCTCTGTGGCCCTTGTGAATCGGAACGCTGTTCCGTATCGTCATTCCGGAACGGTGTTCCGCTTTCGGCTCCAGGGCCGGCCGGAACCCGCCGAGACCCGTGCGCGGTCCGCACGCACGCCGTCCGTACGAGACCGTCCGTACGGAACCGCGCGCACGCGTCCGCACGCACGTTCGCGCGCGCACGTCCGCGCATACGAGGAGAGCCATGCGATACCGCACGCTGGGCCGGACCGGCATCAAGGTCAGCCCCTACTGCCTGGGCGCCATGATGTTCGGTGCCATGGGGAACCCCGACCACGACGATTCCGTCCGCATCATCCACAAGGCGCTGGACGCGGGCATCAACTTCGTGGACACCGCCGACGCCTACTCGCGCGGCGAGTCCGAGGAGATCGTCGGCAAGGCCCTCAAGGGGCGCCGCGACAACGTCGTCCTGGCCACCAAGGCCCATCTCCCGATGGGCGACGACCCCAACCAGCGGGGGAACTCGCGGCGTTGGCTGGTACGCGCCCTGGAGGACTCGCTGCGCCGGCTGGGCACCGACCACGTCGACCTGTTCCAGATCCACCGTCCGGAGCCGGACACCGACATCGAGGAAACCCTCTCCGCCCTCACCGACCTGGTCCGCGCCGGCAAGGTCCGGGCCATCGGCTCCTCCGCCTTCCCCGCCACCGACATCGTCGAGGCGCAGTGGACCGCCGAACGGCGCGGCCTGCAGCGTTTCCGCACCGAGCAGCCGACGTACTCGATTCTCAACCGGGGCATCGAACGCGAGGTCCTGCCGGCCTGCGAACGGTACGGAATCGGCGCGCTGGTCTGGAGCCCGCTGGCCGGGGGCCTGCTCACCGGCCGCTACCGCAAGGGCCAGGAAGCCACCACGCACCGCGCCGCCTTCGGCTTCAGCCATCTGAAGGACGAACGCCGCCTCGACGTCGTCGAACAGCTCATCCCGCTCGCCGAGAAGGCGGGGATGCCTCTGACGCATCTGGCCACGGCCTTCGCCATCGCCCACCCCGGCGTCACCTCGGCGATCATCGGACCGCGCACCATGGCCCACCTCGACGACCTGCTCGCGGGCGCCGAGGTCGTCCTGAGCGACGAGATCCTCGACCGGATCGACGCCGTCGTGCCCCCCGGGACCGACATCGGGAGGCTCGACATGGCGTACGACCCGCCCGCCATCCAGCAACCCGCGCTGCGCCGCCGCCCCGGCCCGGAGCGCGCCGCCGTCTGACGGGGGAGGGGCGCGGGGGCGGCGCCGGGAGCCGGGCGGGGCACTCGGACGCGCCCGGATCACCCGACCCGGTGGGGCCGTGCGGGAGCGCCGCGCCTCGGGCGGTCCGTCGAGCCGCCCGAGGCCCTTCCGCGGGCATGCTGTTCAGGCCAATCCGGCCAGTCCGGCCGTGCCGAGCCGTCGCGAGCCGTCCGGCGTCACTCGACGTACTCGACGAGCTGCATCATCCCCTGGTCCTCGTGCTGGAGCTGATGGCAGTGGATGAGGGCCCGGCCGGTGAAGTCCTCGAAGCGGACGCGCAGGGTCACCGAGCCTCCCCTCCGGATGCCGATGGTGTCCTGCCACACCGGTGTGTCGAGGGCGCGGCCGTCGACGGCGGTCACCAGGAAGTGGTTGGTGTGCAGGTGGAACGGGTGGACGGGGTGGCCGTTCGAGGTGTTGCGCAGGGTCCATTCCTCCGTGTCGCCGAGCCGGAGGGTGTGGTTGACGTGCTCCGGATCGAACCTGCCGTACGTCGGATCCGTCGGATCGGCCAGGTCGCGGGTGGCCGGCGTCGCTCCGTCGCCGGTGATGCGGAAGGCGTGCGGGAAGGGCAGGCCGGGGAAGGCGTTCCTGTCGCTGTGGAAGGTCAGCGAGCGGCGGCGGGTCACCGCACCCGGGTCGATGTACGGGGTGGGCCCCGGCAGGTCCGTGGGCAGCTCCATCCGCGCCCCGGAGCCGGACCGCACGGTCATCGTCGCCAGCAGGACGTCGCCCGCCATGATCCGGTAGTCGCCCGGACGCTGCGCCCTGATCATGACGTCGGCCCGGTTGCCCATCGCCAGGGTGACCCCGTTGTGCTCGACGGTCCGGGTGAGGGCGATGCCGTCCATCGCGATCTGGTGCAGGGTGTGTCCCTCCACCAGGATCGGCAGGACGCTGAAGGCGGAGGCGTTGATCAGGCGCCAGCGCTGCACCTCGCCCTCGCGCAGCTCGATCACCGGCCGGAAGAGACCGTTCACGACGTACGTCGACTCGACCGAGTCCAGGTCGCCCTCGGCGTGCAGCTCCGGCACCTGCCCGCCGGAGAGCTTGAGTTCACCGATCGCCATCACGACGTCGCTCGCTGCCGCGATCTCCGGAACCCGGTCGATCGCGCCTTCCACGACGATCGCGCCCAGCAGTCCGCCGGACAGCTGGACGGCGGTCGACCCGTGCACGTGCGAGTGGTACCAGTACGTGCCGCCCTCGTGGCCGGAAGGGATCTCGATGCGGCTGCGGTAGCCCGTGGCGGTCTGGCCGTTGGCCGGATCGTAGGGAGCGAACTCCCGGAAGACGTTGTCCGCCTCGCCGCTCGGCGACACGTGGAGTCCGTGGGTGTGCAGGTTCACCGTGTTGAACCGGTGCGGCACGTTGTGGTCGCCGTGGGCGGCCTGATCGGGGTTGGGCGGCAGCTCGTTGACGTGTGCGATGTCGAGCAGGTCGCCCGGCCGCACGCGGAGCGTCGGACCGATGGCCTCTCCGTTGTAGAGCCGGAGATCGACGTCCCCGACCCCGACGAGCGTGCGCCGGGCGAACGCGACCCGGAGCGTGGTCGACAGGACACCGTCCGCCGACCCGACCAGCGGAGGCTGGCTGAACGCCGGCGCCGCCGCCGAGGCGCGAGGGGCCTGCAGTGCGCCGGTGACCAGGGCGGGAGCCGCCGCCAGTAGCGTTCGCCTGCTGATACCGCGTGATGGGTCCATGGAACTCACCCCTACTCGTGAACGGCCAAAGACCGTCCAGCGTGGCGAGCGGACCGCTGGTTTCGCCGGACGACACGTCCCGCGCCGCCCGGCTTCCTCCGATCGGCGCACGGGTGACCGCGTGGCCCGGAGGCCACTGCTGACTCCCAGTCACCGGACGCCCGGGAGGCCGGAGGCCACCACTGAGGTGAGAGGCCGACCGCCGTGAACGGCGCGGGGTGCCGACGCTGTCGGTACGCCGCTCATGTGCGTCCGTCCGCGCCCGGCTGATGCCCGCAAGGGGGGCTCTCGCGCTCGGGGACCGGCACCTACCGCGTATCAGATCACGCCAATCGTGTTGATCATCACTCTGGGAGACCCCCTGATAGCTATTAGCGTTTTGACGTGACTACCCATCAGATCCGAGACGACGCCCCCCACCCGCCGCTTTCGCTCGCCACCGATCTCACCGAGGCGCTCTACGGCGGTCGCCTCACCGAGATCCACGACCGCTGGCGCGGTCTGTTCGGCTCGGCCCCCTTCGCGTTCCGTGAAGGACTGACCCGTGAGGAGCGCATAGCGCTCTCCTACGAGCGTCTTCGGTTGGTCCGCGCGGCTGTTCCCGGCCGGATGGAGCGGTTCGTGGCGGACGCCGCGGAACTGTCCGCCCTCCACGAGTGGGCCGGGGTCGACCCGGGCATGGCCACCCTGAGCTCGATCCACTTCAACCTCTTTCTCGGAAGCTTGGTCGACCACGGCCGTACCGGCGACGATCTGGCCGAGTTCGCCGATCGGATCGGGACGTTTCTCTGTACGGAGCTGGGGCACGGCAACGACGCCGCGAGATGCGAGACGACGGCGACGTTCGACCGGGAGTCGGGCGGATTCGTCCTGGACACTCCGACGCCCGGGGCGGCGAAGTTCATGCCCAACACCTCCTCGATCGGCGGCGCGAAGGCGGCGGTCGTGGCCGCGCGTCTCCTGGTCGACGGCGCCGACCACGGGATCTTCCTCTTCCTGACCCCGCTGAGCGACGCCGACGGGGTCCATCTGCGAGGGGTCGAGGTGCGGGAGCTGCCCGAGACGGCCAGTGCCCCGGTCGACCACTGCGTCACGACGTTCCGTGGTGTGCGTCTGCCCTACGAGGCGATGCTCCAGGGCGACCACGGGCACCTCACCCGCGAGGGGGAGTTCAGCAGCGCCGTGGGCAGTCCTCGGCGCCGGTATCTGCACTCCATAGGCCGGGTCACCATGGGCAAGCTGTGCATGTCCGGGTACAGCCTCGGCGCGACGCGCCACGCGCTGGCCGTGACCATGCGGCTCTCCCACGACCGGATCACGTCGTCGATGACCACCCGCGCGACGCAGCCCCTGATCGAGCACCGCAGCCACCACGCCCCGCTCCTGGACGCGGTGGCCACCACGTACGCGGCCACCCTGCTGCACCGGTCGGTGGTCGCGCGGTGGACCCGGGCCGCGGAGGGTACGGACGAGGACCGCGCGGCGTGCGAGCGGGACATAGCCGTCGCCAAGGCGTGGATCACCTGGGAGGCCCGCAGGACGATGACGACCTGCCGGGAGAGGTCCGGCGCCCGCGGACTGTTCCTCGGCCACGGCATCGCCATGCAGCTCGCGGCCAACGAGGGAACCATCACCGCCGAGGGGGACAACCAGGTCGTCGCCGCCAAGGCGGGCGGGGAGATGGCCCTCGGCGGCACCTCCTTGAAGCCGCCGAGCGAGATCCCGCCCGGGGAGCGCCTGCTGACCGATCCCCAGTTCCAGCTGGACCTGCTGGCCGATGTCGAGCGCATCTGGCACGGCAGGGCCAGTGACGAGCGCCACCAGCCCGCCCCTTCGCCGTCGGCACGCTGGAACAACATCGTGGGCCCGGCGCTCACGCTGGTGGACGCCCACGTCCGGCGGCGGGCCGGGGAGGAGATGCTCACGCAGGCGGCCCGGGCCGGCTCCGCGCAGGGGCGGCGGCTGCTGCTGGATCTGTTCGGGCTGTTCGCGCTGCGCCAGGTGGCCGCCCACAGCGGGGACCTGCTGGCCGAGGGCAGGGTGACGGCCGACCAGGTCCGGAGCCTGTACAAGGTCACCGGGAAGCTCCTCGACGCCCTCGTGCCGCACTCCCTCTCCCTCGTCGAGGGCTTCGCCGTGCCCGACGCCCTGGAGCCGAACTCCATGCTGAATCCTTGAGGCGTTCCGGGGGTGCCGTCCTCCGGACTCGGTCGCGGACGGCACCCCCCGGGCCGGGCCGCGGCAGGTTCCCGCACGACCGCCCGGGGCGGACTGCCCGGTGGGCGCTCCCCCGGAGCCCGCCAGACCTTTGCATAAAAGTGCGCACCTGCGTATAGTCATGCCATCGATGAGGAGGATTCCGATGGTGGTACGTGCAGCGGTGGCAGGGGCGAGCGGATACGCCGGCGGTGAGCTGCTGCGTCTGCTGCTGGCCCACCCCGGGATCGAGATCGGCGCCCTGACCGGCCACTCCAACGCCGGGCAGACGCTCGGTGCGCTCCAGCCGCACCTGCGGCCCCTCGCCGACCGGGTGCTGGAGCCGACCACCGCCGAGGTGCTCGCCGGGCACGACGTGGTCTTCCTCGCCCTGCCGCACGGGCAGTCCGCGGCCGTCGCCGAGCAGCTCGGGGACGAGGTCCTGGTCGTCGACATGGGCGCCGACTTCCGGCTCAAGGATGCGGGGGACTGGGAGAAATTCTACGGTTCGCCGCACGCCGGCACCTGGCCCTACGGCCTCCCCGAGCTGCCCGGCGCCCGCGCCGCCCTCGCCGGGTCCAAGCGGATCGCCGTCCCCGGCTGCTACCCGACCGCCGTCTCCCTCGCGCTCTTCCCGGCGTACGCCGCCGGGCTCGTCGAGCCCGAGGCGGTCGTCGTCGCCGCGTCCGGCACCTCCGGCGCCGGCAAGGCGGCCAAGCCGCACCTCCTCGGCTCCGAGGTCATGGGGAACATGACCCCGTACGGCGTCGGCGGCGGGCACCGGCACACCCCGGAGATCACCCAGAACCTCAGCGCCGTCGCGAAAGAGCGCGTCTCGGTCTCCTTCACCCCGACCCTCGCCCCCATGCCCCGGGGCATCCTCGCCACCTGCAGCGCCAAGGCGAAGCCGGGCGTCGACGCGGAAGCGCTCCGCGCCGCCTACGAGAAGGCGTACGCGGACGAGCCCTTCGTCGAGCTCCTTCCCGAGGGCCAGTGGCCCGCCACCGCGTCCGTGTACGGCTCCAACGCCGTCCAGATCCAGGTGGCGTACGACCCCGCCGCCGGACGGATCATCGTGATCAGCGCCATCGACAACCTCGCCAAGGGCACCGCCGGAGGCGCCCTGCAGAGCACGAACATCGCCCTCGGGCTGCCCGAGGACACCGGACTGACCACGGTCGGCGTGGCCCCCTGACCGGCGTGCGCCCGGCCGCACCCACCCCGGGCGCCGGGCGCATCGACGCCGGGCCCCGGACCACCACGGAAACCGCCCCAGCGCCGCACCGCGCGGGCGGAGAAGCGAACGAGGAGATGCAGTGAGCGTCACGGCAGCACAAGGATTCTCGGCGGCGGGCATCGCCGCCGGGATCAAGGAGAGCGGCAACCCGGACCTGGCCCTCGTGGTCAACCTCGGTCCGCGCCGCGCCGCCGCGGGAGTCTTCACCTCCAACCGCGTCAAGGCCGCACCCGTCCTCTGGTCCCAGCAGGTCCTCAGGGGCGGCGAGGTCTCCGCCGTCGTCCTCAACTCCGGTGGCGCCAACGCCTGTACGGGCCCCAAGGGCTTCCAGGACACGCACGCCACCGCCGAGAAGGCCGCCGAGGTCCTCGAAGGCCACAGCGCCGGCGAGATCGCCGTCTGCTCCACCGGGCTCATCGGCACGCTGCTCCCCATGGAGAAGCTGCTCGCCGGCATCGACAAGGCCGCGGGCGCCCTCAGCACGGAAGGCGGCACGGACGCCGCCATCGCCATCAAGACCACCGACACCGTCCACAAGACCGCCGTGGCGGTCGGCGAGGGCTGGACCGTCGGCGGCATGGCCAAGGGCGCGGGCATGCTCGCCCCGGGCCTCGCCACCATGCTCGTCGTCCTCACCACCGACGCCGACGTCGAGGCGCCCGCGCTGGACGCCGCCCTGCGCGACGCCACCCGCACCACCTTCGACCGGGTCGACTCGGACGGCTGCATGTCGACCAACGACACCGTGCTGCTCCTCGCCTCCGGCGCCAGCGGCGTCACCCCGGACCAGGACGCGTTCGCCGCGGCCGTACGGACCGTCTGCGCCGACTTGGCCCGGCAGCTCATCGGCGACGCCGAGGGCGCCTCCAAGGACATCCGGATCGAGGTCGTGGGAGCCGCGACCGAGGACGACGCCGTCGAGGTGGGCCGCTCCATCGCCCGCAACAACCTCCTCAAGTGCGCCATCCACGGCGAGGACCCCAACTGGGGCCGGGTGCTCTCCGCGATCGGCACCACCCGGGCCGCCTTCGACCCCGACCAGCTGAACGTCGCCATCAACGACGTCTGGGTCTGCAAGAACGGAAGCGTCGGCGACGACCGCGACCTCGTCGACATGCGGTACCGCGAGGTCAGGATCACCGCCGACCTCTCCGCGGGCACCGAGTCGGCCGTCATCTGGGCGAACGACCTCACCGCCGAGTACGTCCACGAGAACAGCGCGTACAGCTCATGAGCACCGACAAGAACCCCGGCGGGAACGCCGAGAAGAGCACGGCGCGGAAGCACACCGCCCTCCCGAAGGCGCAGATCCTCATCGAAGCGCTGCCCTGGCTCACCCGGCACAACGGCCGGACCGTCGTCATCAAGTTCGGCGGCAACGCCATGATCGACGAGGACCTGAAGGCCGCCTTCGCCCAGGACGTCGTCTTCCTGCGGCAGGCCGGTCTCAAGCCCGTCGTCGTGCACGGCGGCGGCCCGCAGATCAACGCCCAGCTCGACAAGCAGGGCCTGGTCAGCGAGTTCAAGGCCGGACTGCGCGTCACCACGCCCGAGGCGATGGACGTCGTACGGATGGTGCTGGCCGGACAGGTGCAGCGCGAGCTCGTCGGCCTGCTCAACCAGCACGGGCCGCTCGCCGTCGGCATGACCGGCGAGGACGCCCGCACCCTCACCGCCGTCCAGCACCGCCCGACCATCGACGGCGCGCTCATCGACATCGGCCGGGTCGGCGAGATCACCGAGATCGACACCGGGGCGATCGAGGCCCTGCTGGCGGACGGCCGCATCCCGGTCATCTCCTCGATCGCCCGCTCCGCCGACGACGACCACGTCTACAACGTCAACGCCGACACCGCCGCCGCCGCCCTGGCCGCCGCGCTGAACGCCGAGACGCTGATGGTCCTCACCGACGTCGAAGGGCTCTACGAGGACTGGCCGCACAGCGACGACGTGATCAGCCGCATCACCGCGACCGAGCTGGAGAAGCTCCTGCCCGAGCTGTCCAGCGGCATGGTCCCGAAGATGCAGGGCTGCCTGTACGCGGTACGCAACGGCGTCGAGACCGCCAGGGTCATCGACGGCCGGGTCCAGCACGCGATCCTGCTGGAGATCTTCACGGACGAGGGAGTCGGCACGATGGTCGTGCCCGACGCGGACACGGCAGCCGAGGACGGCACGGAGGGGTCAGCATGACGAACGCGGAACTCGGTCAGCGGTGGAACGCCTCGCTGATGGACAACTACGGCACGCCGCAGATCCCCCTCGTCCGGGGTGAGGGCGCGCGCGTCTGGGACGCCGACGGCAAGGAGTACCTCGACTTCGTCGGCGGCATCGCGGTGAACGCGCTGGGCCACGCCCACCCCGCGGTCGTCGAGGCCGTCTCCACGCAGGTCGCCTCCCTCGGGCACGTCTCCAACCTCTTCGTCGCCGAACCGCCGGTCGCGCTCGCCGAGCGGCTGCTCCAGCTCTTCGGCCGGAGCGGGCGGGTCTACTTCGCCAACTCCGGCGCCGAAGCCAACGAAGCCGCCTTCAAGATCGGCCGGCTCACCGGCCGGACCGGCATGGTGGCCACGGCCGGCGGCTTCCACGGCCGGACCATGGGCGCGCTGGCCCTCACCGGACAGCCCAAGAAGCGGGACCCGTTCCTGCCGTTGCCCGCCGAGGTCACCCACGTGCCCTACGGCGACGTCGAGGCGCTCCGGGCCGCCGTCACCACCGACACCGCGCTCGTGATCATCGAGCCGGTCCAGGGCGAGAACGGCGTGGTCGTCCCGCCCAAGGGCTACCTCACCGCGGCCCGCGAGATCACCCGGGCCACCGGCACCCTGCTCGTCCTCGACGAGGTGCAGACCGGCATCGGCCGGTGCGGCACCTGGTTCGAGTACCAGGCCCACGAGGACGTCGAGCCCGACGTCGTCACCCTCGCCAAGGGGATCGGCGGCGGACTGCCGCTCGCCGCCACCGTCGCCTTCGGTGCCGCGGCCGACCTGCTGAAGCCGGGCCACCACGGCACCACCTTCGGCGGCAACCCGATCGCCTGCGCGGCGGGCCTCGCCGTGCTGGACACCCTCTCGGCGGACGGCGCGCTCGACAACGTCAAGCGGCTCGGCGAGCGCATCCGGGACGAGGTCGAGGGGCTCGGACATCCCCTCGTCTCCCACGTCCGCGGCTCCGGCCTGCTGCTGGGTATCGTGCTCACGGGACCCCACGCACCGCAGGTGCAGCAGGCGGCCCAGGAAGCGGGACTGCTGGTCAACGCCCCCGCGCCCGATGTCGTACGGCTGATGCCGCCGCTGATCATCGGCGACGCCGAGGTGGACGCCTTCCTGGCCGTGCTGCGGGATGCCCTGGACACGGTGAACCCGGGCAAGGGCGACGGGGAACCCGGAGCATGATCACCCGGAGAATGAGGCGACGACGATGACCGAGGCGCAGGACACCGACCACGGAGGCCCTGCCGTGCCGCAGACCCGCACGGCACGCCACCGTCGGATCGTGGACATCCTGAACCGGCAGCCGGTGCGCTCGCAGAGCCAGCTGGCCAAGCTGCTCGCCGACGACGGGCTGAGCGTCACCCAGGCGACGCTCTCCCGCGACCTCGACGAACTGGGCGCGGTCAAGATCCGCAACACCGGTGGCGAGCTCATCTACGCGGTGCCGAGCGAGGGCGGATTCCGTACCCCGCAGGCACCGCTGGGCGGCTCCGCCAAGGAGGAGCGGATGCGCCGCCTCTCCTCGGAGCTGCTGATCTCCGCGGAGGCCTCGGCCAATCTCGTCGTGCTGCGTACGCCCCCGGGCGCCGCGCAGTTCCTCGCCTCGGCCATCGACCAGGCCGAGCTCCACGACGTCCTCGGCACCATCGCCGGGGACGACACGCTGATGCTGATCAGCCGTGACGCGGCCGGTGGCCAGGCGCTCGCCGACCACCTGCTGCGGCTCGCGCAGAACGAACGCTGACCCGCGGCGCGCCCCGCACGCCCGAGCCCGGTCCGCCACCCGCGGACCGGGCTCGTCGGCATTTCCGCCCGGGGAGACGTCAGTAACCGGTGACCGCCGTCTCCCCGGTGGAGGTGCCGATGACGATGTGCGGGTGCGCGGCCGGGTCGGCCCACGCCAGGATGCGGTCCATCGCCCCCGCCGGTACCGAGACGCAGCCGGCCGTCGCCCCTTCGCCGTCGACGTGCAGGAAGATGCCCGCGCCCCGGCCGCGTACCGGCTTCTCGTAGTTGAAGCCGATCACCAGCGCCCGCGCGTACTGCGTGGTGTACGTGATCAGGTGCTCCGCCTCCGAGGCCCGGCAGTCCGACGGCAGCGGCTCCACCCACCGGTTGTAGTCGCGCGCCCCGTTGTCCTGGCACCACCACGAACCGTCCGTCACCCTGCGGTACGGATACGCCGTACCGGCCGGAGCGGCCCGCACACCGAAGGCGTACGGGAGGTCGTACAGGCCCGCCGGGGTGGTGTTCGTGCCCTGCTGCCGGGTACGTCCCTCGGTGAGACCCGCCGCCCCGAACCGGGCCGCCGCCGACCCCGCCGCCACCCACCGCCCCCGCCGCAGCTCCCACCAGGTGACCGTGCCGGTGGTGGACCCGGCCACCGGCGCCTCGGCGACGATCAGCTGTCGGCCGCCGCCCGTGTCGGCCAGGAGTTCGGGCAGCGGGCGGCCGGTGCCCGGGGGCGGTGCCGCCGCCGAGACGGAACCCGCCAGGGCCAGCAGGACGGACAAGGTCACCACGGATCGGCGCATGCTCCGGACCGTACGGGTGGCGGGGGAGCGGCTCCACCGGGGTGCTCCGTCCGGTCGTACGGCGGGTGGACGGTCTCCGTGCGGGCGGCGTCCCCGTACTCCTGCGGCAGGTCGCCCCGGAAGACGTCCCAGCCGCCGCCGTCGGGCCGCCGCCCCGGCGTGATCACCGGGCCGCCCGCGCTCCGGTCGTCGCGGCCCGACCGGCCGGCGTGTCGGTCACCCCTGCCGGTCCATCGCGGCGAGCAACTGGTGCGCGCGTCCGTCCGCCGCCGCGAAGGTGAGGTGGTCGTGGTAGTCGCGCGTCTCGACGATCAGGCCGTCCCTGACGCGCAGGACCTGGATGTTGGCGGAGCGGAAGGTGCGGCCGGTGGCGGGGTACAGACCCGCGTAGTCGAATTCGGCGATCACCACCTCGGGGTCGCCGGTCGTGTGGACGTGGATGTTCTCGGCCCGCAGGCGGATCGCGTCGGCGGCCCCCAGGGCGGCGAAGTGTGTGCGGAGCGCCGCCCGCCCGTGGAAGCGGCGTGCGGGAACCGGCGAGAAGACGATCTCCACCTGGGCGTCCTCCGCGTAGAGACCGGGGAGTTCGCTCCACTTGCCTGCCGAGATGAGGTCGATCAACCATTCGAAGATTTCCTGGGGCGTGGCTGGTGCGGGCATGGCTGACCTCCGTGATCCCGCCGCCTATAATCGGATAGGCGACTCCGTTTCTGACGATACGGATACGTCACTCCGTTTGTCCAGGCGTGAAGAGGATCACTTGACGACCGATCAGACTCCCCCCGCCACAGGTGCGAAGCCTCTGCGCGCCGACGCGCGGCGGAACCGCGCGCGGCTGCTGGAGGTCGCCGAGGCGGTCTTCGCCGAGCGGGGCACCGGCGCGTCGACGGAGGAGATCGCCCGGGAGGCGAAGGTCGGCATCGCCACCGTGTTCAGGCATTTCCCCACCAAGGAAGCCCTGCTCGAAGCGGTGCTCGTCCGCCGATTGGAACGGCTGGCCGACGAGGGGCGACGCCTGATGGCCGAGACCGGGTCGACGCACGCCCTCTTCGCCTTCTTCGACCTGGTACTGGATCAGTCCCCGGTCAAGAACGCCTTCGCCGCAGCCCTCGCCGACGCGGGAGTCGATGTGCGGGCCGCCACCTCCGAGGCCGGGCGCGCCCTGCGCGAGGTGCTCACCGCGCTCCTCGACGGCGCCCAGCGGGCCGGTGTGGTGCGACGGGACCTGGAGGTGCCGGAACTGACGGCGATCCTGGTGGGCACCTGCCGCATGCTGGAGCACTTGGACGGCCACCCGGAGTCCGCGAAGCGCGCCCGAGCGGTCGTCCGCGACGGGCTGAAGGCGCGCGCCGGGAGCCCGGAAGAGCCTCTGCCCCAAGGGCGTGCCGGCTCCTGAAGAAGGAGCGGGCAGCCCACGTCAGGGACGGTCCGCAGCCGTCAGGAACACGGGCCGCGGCCACCGGCGTCCTCCGACTTCCCGGCTCAGGCCGGCGGCAGCGGCTCGTACCGGGCGCGCTGCGCCTCGTGGGCGACCTCCGGATCCTCGTCCTCCTCCATCCCCGCCAGCACACGCTTGCGCAGGCCGAGACCGTGCGCGCCGAGGAGCCGGAGACCCGCCCGGCGTACGTGCGCGGGGCGGGCGGGATCCACCAGCGTGGCCAGCCACTCCTCCGGCACGAACAGGACGTACGGCGTCAGCCCCTTGCGGGCGGCGCGCACCACCGGCGGATGGGGATCGTCCATGGCCGCCATCAGCTCGTCGGGGGAGACCGCGTCCAGCATGCGCAGCCCGGCCAGCGCCGCCGCGCGCACCCGGCCCTCCGGATGGAGCGTCAGGGGCCGCAGCAGGCCGGCCGCGTCCGGCGCCCCGGATTCGGCCAGCCCGAAGACCGCGCCCGGCGGCAGACCCGGCGCGGCCGGATCCGCGCACCACTCCCGGTAGGACGCCCACGGGTCCGCGCCCTCCAGGCGCAGCACCAGCCGGGCGGCCGAACGCACCCGGGCCGAGGGATCGGTGAGATGACCGTACGCCTCCGGGCTCCGGCCCGCCCGGTGCAGCGCGGTCACCGCCGAGGACCGGGTCGCGGCCGAGGACGCGGTGAGCAGCGGATCGAGGAGGCGGTCCGGATCACCGGCGGGGACCCGCGCGAGGAGCGCGTCGGTGCAGAGCCTGCGGACGGCCCGGTCCTCGGCGGTGAGGACCAGCTCCGTGAGCCGGGCGGCCGGCAGGAGGCCCCGGTCCAGGCAGAGCCCGGTGCCGAGCAGCCGGGCCCGCGGACGGGGGCTCGCCAGCAGCCGGTCGGGCAACGAGGGCGGCAGCGTACCGGCGGCGGTGAGGAGCAGCGCCAGACCGGGCCCGCCGTGCGGGCGGAGCGTCAGCCGTACGGCCAGCGGGACCAGTTCCGCCGCGAGCCCGGCACCCCCCGGCGCGTCCAGGGCCGCGCCGAGCGTCCGGCGGGCCCGTTCCCGTACCGGGGCCCGGCCGTCCGCGCACCGCAGCAGCAGCAGTGGGAGCAGGGCGGGGCGCCCGGCGGCGAACGGCAGGGCGGCCTCGCGCACCTGCCACCGGTGATGGCAGAGCGCGAGGGCGGTCTCCGGCTCGGACGGCGGGAAGGCCGACCAGGTCACGTCCCGGGCGTGCTCGTCCCACTCCGGAGCGAGGGGGCGGCCGGGGGGCGCGGAGGCGGCGCCCGGCGGGGCGGCGGGGGACGGACCGCCGGGCGGGGTGGTCACGGAGGGGCCGCCGGGCGGCGTGGTCGTGCCTCCTCCCGCGGTCGTCGCGCGGACCCGCTGGTCGAGGTCGGTCCACGCCTCGGGATCGACCGTGTCCAGGGCCGTGACCAGGGGAGCGCCCAGCAGCAGGCGCTCGTGCGGCGCGAGGTCGCGCGCGGGGGACGGGTGGATCGGCTTCCGCATGGGCGCAGCCTATGGGCAGCCCGGGTGCGGGCCGCTCGGGCCCTGGGAGGCGTACGGCGGGGCGGCCTCGTGCGACGCGCGTGGCCGGGCACGGACCTGTCGGGGTCCGTCCGCGAGACCGTGCGCCGGACCCGGACCGGTCGGTCCACGCGTCCGGGCGCCGGACCCGGACCGTCCGGGTCCGAGTCCAGGCCAATTCGGCCGGCGGGCACCGTCGCGTCGCTGCCGCCCGTCGCGGCCGGTCCTCCCTGGGCAATGCGCGCAGAGCCGGACATCCTGCTTGATCAACGGGTGGCCGGATAGCGATGGCGAGCCGCCGGGCTCTGTTGACGGAGTGATCTCCGTCAATATCGTTGCCCCAGGCACCTAGTTTCGTGCATCAGGCATCCGGTTCCGTGCACCTGGCACCTGGTTCCGCGAGGTTTTCCGTCCGACGTCCTTCTGCCGAGGAGGCAGGCATGACCGAGACCGTGACCACGACCGCGACGACGCCGACCCCCCACCCCGAGTTCCCGATGGCCAGGGCGGCCGGCTGCCCGTTCGATCCGCCCCCCGCCCTGCGCGAACGGCAGGGCGGCGAGCCCGTCTCGCGGGTGCGCCTGTGGGACGGCAGCACCCCCTGGCTGATCACCCGCCACGACCATGTGCGCGCCCTGCTCGGCGACCCGCGCATCAGCGCCGACCCCGCCCGGCCCGGATATCCGCACCGCGATGCCGCGGCGAAGGCCCGCGCCGAGACCCGCCAGACCTTCATCACCATGGACGACCCCGGCCACGCGCGGCTGCGCCGGATGACGACGGCCCCCTTCGCGATCAGGAAGGTGGAGGCGATGCGGCCCGCGATCCAGAAGATCGTCGACGGGCTGATCGACACCCTGCTGGCCACCCCCGGGCCCGTGGACCTCGTCGAGGCGTTCGCCCTGCCGCTGCCGAGCTTGGTGATCTGCGAACTGCTCGGGGTGCCCTACGACAAGCACGACTTCTTCCAGAAGCACACCAGGGTCCTGGTCCGCCGCAACGGTGATCCCCAGGAGGTGATCGCCGCCTCGGAGGCGCTCATCGGCTACCTCCAGGACCTGCTGGCCGACAAGCTGGCCGAGCCGGGAGACGACATCCTGTCCGATCTGGCCACCCAGCGCGTGGCCACCGGGGAGCTGACGCCGCGCGAGGCCGCCGAGATGGGCTCGCTCCTGCTCGCCGCCGGCCACGAGACCACCGCGAACATGATCGCGCTGGGCACGGTCGCCCTGCTGCGGCACCCCGGCCAACTCGCCCTGCTCCGCGACAGCGACGACCCCAAGGTGATCGCCGCGACGGTGGAGGAACTGCTGCGCTACCTGACCATCGTCCACTCCGGCCGCCTGCGCGTGGCGCTGGAGGACATCGAGATCGGCGGCGTCACCCTCCGCGCCGGGGACGGCGTGATCTGCGCCACGGACGTCGCCAATCGCGACCCGGAGGTCTTCCCCGACCCCGACCGGCTCGACATCACCCGCGACGCCCGCCGCCACGTCGCCTTCGGGTTCGGCGTCCACCAGTGCCTCGGACAGCCGCTGGCCCGCGTGGAACTCCAGGTCGTCTACAGCACCCTCTACCGGCGGATCCCCACCCTGGCCCTGGCCACCGGGGTCGACCAGCTCCGCTTCAAGCACGACGGCGTCGTCTACGGCGTCTACGAACTGCCCGTCACCTGGTAGTACCGACCACAGAATCGAGAAGCGCATGCGTGTCACAGTCGACCAGCCCAGGTGCGTCGCGTCCGGGCAGTGTGTTCTGACGGCCCCGGCGGTCTTCGACCAGGACGACGACGGCATCGTCCAGGTCCTCGTCGAAAGGCCGGAGGCCGCGCACCACGAGGACGTGAGGGAGTCCGTGGCGGTCTGCCCGGCCGCGGCGATCCGGCTGGAGGAAGAGGAGTGACGGCGGCGGCGCCGCGCCGCGTGGTGGTGGTCGGCGCCTCGGCGGCGGGCCTGTCGGCCGCCGAGACCCTGCGGCGCGAGGGGTTCGACGGTTCCCTCACGCTCGTGGGCGAGGAGGCCCGCCCTCCCTACGACCGGCCGCCGCTGTCGAAGCAGATCCTCACCGGGGCATGGCAGGCCGACCGCCTGCGGCTGCGCCGGGCCGAGGACCTGGACGCGCTCGGGCTGGACCTGCGGCTCGGGGTCGCGGCAACGGCCCTGTCCCGGGCGGCCCGGACGGTGACCCTCGCCGACGGCACCGCACTCCGCTACGACGGCCTGGTCGTCGCCACCGGGGTCCGGCCCCGGCGCCTGCCGGAATGCGGCACGCCGGGTGTCCACGTCCTGCGCGACCTGGAGGACGCACTCGCGCTGCGCGAGTGCCTTGCGGCCGGTGGCCGGCTGGTCGTGGTGGGCGCCGGGTTCCTCGGTACCGAGGCCGCCGCCGCGGCCCGTTCCCTCGGTGCCGCCGTCACCCTCGTCGAGCCCGCCGCCGTCCCCCTCGCCCACGTCCTCGGCCGGCGGCTGGGCGCCCACCTGGCCCGGATCCACCGCGACCACGGCGTGGACCTGAGGACCGGCACGAAGGTCACCGGGATCAGGACGGCCGGGGGCCGGGCCGCGGGGGTGCACCTGTCCGACGGGACGCGGGTCGAGGCCGACGACGTACTGGTCGCCATCGGCTCCCGGCCCAACACCGAGTGGCTCGCCGGCAGCGGCCTGGACCTGACCGACGGAGTGGGGTGCGACGCGTACTGCGCCGCCGCCCCCGGCATCCACGCCGCGGGTGACGTGGCACGGTGGCACAACCCGCTGTTCGGCACCGCCATGCGGGTCGAGCACCGTACGAACGCCGCCGAGCAGGGCATGGCCGCGGCCCGCAACCTGCTTAACCCCGGCGCCCCCAGGCCGTTCGCACCCGTCCCCTCCTTCTGGTCCGACCAGTACGGGCTGAGGATCCAGGCCTACGGGCACCTCCGCGGCCACGACGAGGCCCGCGTCGTCGACGGGGACATGGACGGCGGTCCCTTCGTCGTCGCCTACCGCACCGGCCGCTTCCTGACCGGGGTGGTGGCGGTGGACACGCCCCCGAAGGTGCTGCGCCCGTGGCGGGCGGCGATCGCGGCCCGTGCCCCCTGGCAGGCACGAGTCGTTGAACCGGCCTCCGCCGCCTCCTCGGGCTGAGGGTCCCGCCGTCCGCGGGTGTGGGGTGACCGGGGCGTCCACCGCCGACGCGTTGACAAAACATACGGAGGATTGCATAGTTATACCGACGGTGGGCGCGCCGCGGAGGATCTCCACCCCTCCGCGAAGACCGCCGCCCGGCGTGACCCCGCCCGACGGTGCGCGCGCCACGCCCGCACCACGCGTACGAAACCGGCCTCCCCGATCCTCCGCGGCGGGGAGGCGGTCGCACATCCACCCCCTTGTTCTTCGAGGAGCACGCAGTGAGCAACGCCAACGGCAACGGCAACAGCGACGTACGCCTCTGGGGCGGCCGTTTCGCCGACGGACCGGCCGAGGCGCTGGCCAAGCTGTCCGCCTCCGTCCACTTCGACTGGCGGCTGGCGCCCTACGACATCGCCGGATCCCGTGCCCACGCGCGTGTCCTGAACAAGGCCGGCCTGCTCACCGACGACGAGCTCACCCGCATGACCGGCGGACTCGACCAGCTGGAAGCCGACGTCGCCGACGGCTCGTTCACCGGCACCGTCGCCGACGAGGACGTCCACACCGCGCTGGAGCGCGGCCTGCTGGAACGCGTCGGCCAGGACCTCGGCGGCAAGCTCCGCGCCGGCCGGTCCCGCAACGACCAGGTCACCACCCTCTTCCGGATGTACCTGCGCGACCACGCCCGGATCATCGGCGGACTGCTCGCCGAGCTCCAGGACGCCCTGGTCGGCCTCGCCGAGGCCCACCCGGCCGTCGCCATGCCCGGCCGCACCCACCTCCAGCACGCCCAGCCGGTGCTCTTCGCCCACCACGTCCTCGCCCACGTGCAGGCGTTCTCCCGGGACGCCGAGCGGCTGCGCCAGTGGGACGAGCGGACGGCCGTCTCGCCGTACGGCTCCGGCGCGCTGGCCGGTTCCTCCCTCGGGCTCGACCCGGAGGCGGTCGCCGCCGACCTCGGCTTCGAGCGCGGCTCCGCCGCCAACTCCATCGACGGCACCGCCTCGCGCGACTTCGTCGCCGAGTTCGCGTTCATCACCGCGATGACCGGGATCAACCTCTCCCGGATCGCCGAGGAGATCATCATCTGGAACACGAAGGAGTTCTCCTTCGTCACCCTCCACGACGCGTTCTCCACCGGCTCCTCGATCATGCCGCAGAAGAAGAACCCGGACATCGCGGAGCTGGCGCGCGGCAAGTCGGGGCGGCTCATCGGCAACCTGACCGGCCTGCTGGCGACCCTCAAGGCCCTCCCGCTCGCGTACAACCGCGACCTCCAGGAGGACAAGGAGCCCGTCTTCGACTCCTGCGACCAGCTGGAGGTCCTGCTCCCCGCCTTCACCGGCATGATGGCCACGCTCACCGTCAACCGGGAGCGCATGGAGGAGCTGGCTCCGGCCGGCTTCTCGCTCGCCACCGACATCGCCGAGTGGCTGGTCAAGCAGGGCGTGCCGTTCCGGGTCGCGCACGAGGTCGCCGGAGAGTGCGTCAAGGAGTGCGAGCACCACGGCATCGAGCTCGACGAGCTGACCGACGAGCAGTTCGCGAAGATCTCCGAGCACCTCACCCCCGAGGTCCGTACCGTCCTCGACGTGCCCGGCGCGCTCGCCTCGCGCGACGGCCGCGGCGGTACGGCCCCGTCCGCCGTCGCGATCCAGCTGGCCGAGGTCAAGCAGGACCTCGCGGTCCAGCACGCCTGGGCGACCGCCCGGAAGTGACCGGAAACCGTCCGGACCGGGCCCGCCCGGTCCGGACGCGTGGCGCCCCGGGCGGTCCCGGGTGAGGCAAGAGGTGTACGAACGGCGCCGCGGGCTACGTTGACGGGGAAGGGGAACGACCGACCCCGGAAAGCACCGCCCCGGACCACGAGGAGCCCGCGATGCCATTCGACCGCCTGACCGCGGCCACCGCCTCGACCGCCCACATCGGGCTCGGCCTCGCCGCCGTCGGCAGGCCCGGCTACATCAATCTCCACCGCGACCTCGACCTGCCCGAGGACCGCACCCCCGACGCCCTGCGCGACCGCACCCACGAACTCCTGGACGCGGCCTACGCCCAGGGCGTCCGCTACATCGACGCGGCCCGCTCCTACGGCCGCTCCGAGGCGTTCCTCGCCGAGTGGCTGACCGCCCGCCCCGGCCTCACCGACGTGGTGGTCGGCAGCAAATGGGGCTACACCTACACCGCCGACTGGTCCGTGCGGGCCGAGGCCCACGAGGTCAAGGACCACGGGGTGGCCACCTTCGACCGTCAGCGCGCCGAGACCCGCGCCCTGCTCGGCGACCGTCTCGACCTCTACCAGATCCACTCGGTGACCGCCGACAGCCCGGCCCTCACCGACAAGGAACTCCACGCCCGGCTCGCCGACCTGGCCGCCGAGGGCGTCACCATCGGCCTCTCCACCAGCGGCCCCGGCCAGAAGGACGCCATCCTGGCGGCCCTCGCCGTCACGGTCGACGGCGCACCCCTCTTCCGTACCGTCCAGGCCACCTTCAACGCCCTGGAAACCTCGGCGGGCCCGGCGCTCGCCGAGGCCCACGAGGCCGGACTCACGGTGATCGTCAAGGAGGGCATGGCGAACGGCCGGCTGGCCGGTACGCAGGCCCCGGCGCTGATCCGCGAGATCGCCCTCGACCGGGAACTCGGCAGCGACGCGGTGGCGCTCGCCCATGTGCTCCGCCAGCCCTGGGCCGGGGTCGTCCTCTCCGGCGCCGCCACGGTCGGCCAGCTCTCCGGCAACCTGCACGCCGTCACGCTCGACCTCGACGAGGAGGAACGGGCCCGGTTCGGCAGCCTGGTGGAGGACCCGGAGGCGTACTGGCGGTACCGGGCGGCCCTGCCCTGGAGCTGACGGCCGCCTTCGGGCCCGGGGCTTACGGCTGCCTTCGGGCCCGGAGCCGACCGCCGGCCTTCATGCCGCCCAGGCGGCCAGCGCGTCGAAGTCCCGCCGCTCCAGGCCGACGGCCGGGTCGATCCGCCGCAGCAGCGCCGGGCCGGGGTGCCGGGCCGCCACCCACGCCCGGTCCGGCTCGCCGACCTCGTCGTCGATCCAGGCGAACGGCCGCCCGGCCGCGTACGCCACGACGTGCGGCGTCTTCCAGAAGACCCCGTCGTCCGTGGTCCCGCCCACCACCGGCCAGTCGACGAACGGCAGCGGCGGCAGTCCCAGCGGCGGCCCGACCCACTCGTTGGCCTCGTCCCGCCAGGTGGTCGCCCAGACCAGTTCGTACCGGCCGGCCAGCGCGAGCAGCTCGCCGCCGTGCGCCGGATTGAGCAGCACCGGCAGCCCCTGCCCCGTCTTCCACCCCGTCGGACGCATCCGCAGGCGCCGGTACCCCTGCGGGTTCCGCGGCCTGGACAGCGCCAGGTACGGGTTGAGCGGACCGTCGATGTCGATCAGCAGCAGCGGCTTGGTGCCCATGCCCCCATGCTGCCGCCCGGCGGCGCGGAGCGGTAGCGAAGTACGGCCGTCGGGCCCCGGGCGGCGATTTTGGGGGCGGGCGGTCAGCCGGCGGGCTTCTCCCACACCGAGACGTGCCGGCCGCTCTCGTTGCCGAACGGGCTGCGGTCCCAGTCCTCGAAGCGCTCGCGCAGCCGCATCCCGGCGAGCTGCGCCATCAGGTCGAGTTCGGCGGGCCAGACGTAGCGGAACGGGATCGAGCGAAAATCGCCCCGTCCGTCCACGACGTCCACGTAGTTCGAGCTCACCGACTGGGTGGCGACGTCGTACTCGTCGTACGCCCAGCGCGTCGCACTCGTGTGGAAGGGCACGATCCGCTGACCGGGCGGGAGCTTGCGCAGCTCGGGGACCATCACCTCGATCACGAAGGCGCCTCCCGGTTCGAGGTGGTCGGCGACGTTGCGGAAGCAGGCCACCTGGTCCGCCTGGGTCGTCAGGTTCATGACCGTGTTGAAGACGAGGTACGCGAGGGTGAAGGTGCCGTCCACCTTCGTCCCGGTGAAGTCCCCGAGGGTCACCCCGATCGCGTCGCCGCCCGGCTTGGCGCGCAGCCGCTCCACCATGGCCCGGGAGAGGTCGATGCCGTGCACCGGGACACCGCGCCGCGCCAGCGGCAGCGCGATCCGCCCGGTGCCGACGCCGAGTTCGAGCGCCCGGCCGGTACCCGCGAGCCCGGCCAGGAATTCCGCCGTCGTCTCCACCAGATCCGGCGCGAACATGCCGTCCGAGGGATCGTCGTACCGCGCCGCGATCGGCTCTCCGAAGTAGTCCTTCTTGTCGGTCACGCCGGGACCGTACCGCTCGGCGGCCCGCCGCGCCCGCGAATTTCCCCGCGGGCGTCCGGGTACGCGAAGGGACCGCCGCCCGGGGGAGAAACCCTCCCCGGGCGGCGGTCCCACAAGCCCGTACCGCTACGCGGCCTTCGCCTTCGTCGCGTACATGTCCACGTACTCCTGGCCGGAGAGGCGCATGACCTCGGACATCACCGAGTCCGTCACCGCCCGCAGCACATAGCGGTCGCGGTCCATGCCCTCGTACCGGGAGAACTCCATCGGCTCGCCGAAGCGGACCGTGACCTTGCCCGGCTTGGGGATGCCCGCGCCGCCCGGCTGGAGCTTGTCCGTACCGATCACCGCGAACGGGACCACCGGGGCGCCCGTCATCAGGGTGAGGCGGGCGATGCCCGTACGGCCCCGGTAGAGCCGGCCGTCGGGGGAGCGGGTGCCCTCCGGGTAGATGGCGAAGGCGCCGCCCTCGTCCAGCACCCGGCGGCCCGTCATCAGCGCCGCGACGCCGCCCCGGCCGCCGTCGCGGTCCACCGGGATCATGCCGCTGCCGGTGAAGAACCAGGCCATCACGCGGCCCTTGAGGCCCTTGCCGGTGACGTACTCGTCCTTGCCGATGTAGTACACCGGCCGGTCGCAGCAGATCGGGATGATCAGCGAGTCGATGAAGGTGAGGTGGTTGCCCGCGAGGATCACCGGACCGGTTCCAGGGATGTTCTCGGCGCCTTCGATCTGCGGCCGGAACATCAGGCGCAGGATCGGGCCGAGCACTGCCTTGATGACCGTGAGTCGGGACAACGGTTCCTCCGGTGTCGTGGCCGGGCCGGCCGGGGCGGTGACGCGATGGTCTGTGCAGGTGAGGACGATACTCGCGGCGACGCGCCGACCGCACATCGGGTTCACGCACCGGATACGCAGTGTTGACATGTGTTGGCCGTGCGTTGGCCCGCCCGCCGCCCCCGGTACGGCACCGCTGCCTACGCTCGGGGCCGCGCCGGAGCCCGGTGCAGCCGCCGAACGTCACATGCGAGGAGCTTCCATGACAGAGCGTACGCGCAAGAGTCCCGGCCGCCGGGCGCTGCTCGGAGCCGCAGTGCTCGGAACGACCGCCATCGGGCTGTCGGCCACCGGTACCGCCTCGGCCGCCGACCGCGACGGCGCCGCGCGCGGGGACGGCGGGCGCGGGGGCGACGGCCGCGGTGCCGGGCGCTCGCTGCGCGACCTGCCCGTCCCCACCGTCGTCGGGCACCGGGGCGCCAGCGGCTACCGCCCCGAGCACACCCTCGGCTCCTACCAGCTCGCCCTGGACCTCGGCGCGGACATCGTCGAGCAGGACGTCGTCCCGACCAAGGACGGCCACCTCGTCTGCCGCCACGAGAACGACATCAGCGGCACCACCGACGTCGCCTCCCACCCCGAGTTCGCCGGCCGCAGGACGACCAAGACGGTCGACGGGACCGCGCTGACCGGCTGGTTCACCGAGGACTTCACCCTCGCCGAGCTGAAGACCCTGCGGGCCACCGAGCGCATCCCCGGCAACCGCCAGAAGAACACCCTCTACGACGGACGCTGGGAGATCCCCACCTTCGAGGAGGTCCTGCGCTGGGCCGACGCCGAGGGCCGCAAGCGCGGGAGGCCGGTCTGGCTCTACACGGAGACCAAGCACCCCTCGTACTTCCGGGGCCTCGGGCTCGCCCTGGAGGAGCCGCTCGCCAAGCTGCTGCGCCGGTACGGGCGCGACCGCGCCGACGCCGCCCTCATCCTCCAGTCCTTCGAGCCCGACTCCGTGCGGCGGCTCTCCCGGCTGGTCTCCACCCCGCGCATCGTGCTGCTCGGCGGCGCGAACTCCCGCCCCTGGGACTTCACCGAGGCGGGCGACCCGCGCACCGTCGCCGACCTCGTCACCCCGACCGGACTGAAGTGGATGGCCTCCTTCGCCCAGGGCATCGGCCCCACCCTCGACCTGGTCGTCCCCAGGGACTCCGCCGGCCGCCTCGCCACCCCGACCACCCTGGTCAGGGACGCGCACGCGCAGGGGCTGATCCTGCACCCGTACACGATGCGCAACGAGAACACCTTCCTGCCCACCGAGTTCCGCCGGGGCACCGACCCCAACGCCTACGGAGACGCCTTCGGGGCCTTCCGCGCGTACTTCGCCACGGGCATCGACGGCATCTTC
Source organism: Streptomyces sp. NPDC060184 (assembly GCF_042728795.1). Classification (NCBI taxonomy): domain Bacteria; kingdom Bacillati; phylum Actinomycetota; class Actinomycetes; order Kitasatosporales; family Streptomycetaceae; genus Streptomyces; species Streptomyces sp. NPDC060184. Next base: position 77,000 of record NZ_JBHWYX010000030.1, on the reverse strand, counting down.
TCCGACAACGCCGACACCGCGCTCCTCGCGGCGGCCGACGCCCGCCGCGCCTGACGGGCTCCTCCGCCCGGCCGGGGCCCGGACACCTCGCCGTACGGGGCGCGTCAGCGGGAGGGCCCGCCGTGCCCCGGTCGGGTGGGACTTCCCGCGTACGGCAACCAGCCGCGCGCGGGGCGCGTTGAGCGGGCGTGACCCCCGCCGGCCACCGTGCCGTAACCCCTGCCGACCATCGCGGCGCGTGTGCCGTGCACCACGCCGCCGACGATCGCGACGCGTGTGCCGCCGAGCGTGCCGACCGTGCCGATCGCGTTCCGGCCGCTCCCACCGGGTACACCGTCGTGGTGCTGACGGCCCTGCATCCACTGGTCCGCGCCGAGGTGACGGCCGAGGCCCCGGCGGCCGGAACGGACCCGGCCGACCTCGAACAGACCGTCTGGCTGCGGTTGCTGGAGCGCCTCGCCTCCGGCGCCGCGCTGCCCGACCCGGCGCGCTGGGTGCGCGACACCGTACGCGCCGATGTCCGCCGGGCCCGCCGCGCCGCCCTGCGCGAACACCCGCACGCGGACGACGGACCCGACGCCGGACCGGGCAGCTGCCCCGAGCGCGCGACCCTCGGCGCCGACGAGCGCCGGGCGTTGCGCGCGGCCGTCGCCCGGCTGCCCGGCCGCTGCACCGGACTGCTCACCGCGCTGCTCGACCCGGGCGACCGCACCTACCGCGAGATCGCGGGGGAGTTGGGTATGTCACAGGGGAGTCTGGGGCCGATGCGTTCCCGATGTCTGGGATGTCTCCGCACAATCCTCGCGACGGAGGTTGCCGCTCCCCGCGCGCGGGGAAGGGTGCGTTAGACAACCGGCTTATCAGGTGAGCGGGAGGCATGCACACATGGGCATGAGCGTGATCATCTCGGCGGCGACCCCGGACGACGCCGAACAGCTCTTCAGGCTCCAGTACCTCTGTTTCCAGAGCGAGGCGGAGCTCTACGGGAACTACCGGATCGACCCGCTGGTCCAGACCCTGGAGTCGGTCCAGGCCGAACTCGCCACCGACCTGGTCTTCGTGGCCCGGCTCGGCGACGAGGTCGTCGGCGCGGTCCGGGGATCCACCGCGGACGACGGCACCGGCCGGATCGCCAAACTCTGCGTCCACCCCCGGCTCCAGGGCCACGGCCTCGGCGCCCGGCTGCTGCGCGCGGCGGAGGCCGGACTCACGGCCGAGCGCGCCGCCACCCGCTTCCGGCTGCACACCGGGCATCGCAGCGAGAGCAACCTGCGCCTCTACCGCCGCGCCGGATACGCGCAGGTCGGCGCGGAGACGGGCGAGGACGGGGTGCGCCTGATCCTGCTGGAGAAGGAAGCCCCCGCTGCCCAGGAGTACCTGGCGAGCGCGTAGTTCGGGGGTGTGTCCGGCCGACCGCTCCCGGCCGCCGGCCGTCGAGAACGCGAAGTCCCGCCCGGACGCACGGCGCAGGGCGGGACCGCGTGACCCGACCCGGGCGCGCGGTCCCCGGCCGGGGCGCGTCTCAGGCCTGCTTGGCCCGGCGCAGCCAGAGCAGCCCGGTGACCGGGAGGATCACCGGGATGAAGACGTAGCCCATGCCGAAGTCCGACCAGACGGTGGCGTCGGCGAAGGCGGAGGGCTCCGCCATCGTCCACGTGCCGACGATCAGAACGCCCGTCAGTTCGGCGGCGCAGCAGACCAGGGCGGCCCGGCGGGCCTTTTCCCCGCCGCGCACCAGGGAGTACGTGATGAATCCGTACACCAGGGCGGCGACGGCCGACAGCACGTACGCCAGCGGTGCCTTGCCGAAGTCCAGGATGATCTGGACGATCGCCCGCGAGGCGGCGGCGACCGTGAACACCCCGTAGAACCAGACGAGTACGCGTCCCGGGCCGGTGCCCAGGTCGAACGACGGCTTCTGCGCCGCCACTTTGGCCGACGCCGAGGTCTCGGTGCGATCGGTGTCGGTCACGTCAGTTTCCCCAGATGTCGTAGAGCCGTACTTCGAGCACGGCCAGCACCACCGCACCGGCGGCCACCGTCGCCGAGCCCCAGCGGGTCCGCTCGGTCAACGACAGGAAGCCGGCCGCGGGCACGGCCGCGAAGCAGCCGATGAGATAGCAGATGAAGATCGTCATGCCCTGGTCCGGGCGCTCGCCGCGTGCCAGCTGCACGATCCCCACCACCAGCTGGGCGAGCGCCAGCAGCGTGACGACCGCCATACCGATGAAGTGCCAGTCCTTGGTCGGCTGGTCCCGGTATGCGGCCAGTCCGCACCAGGCGGCGAGGGCGAGCGCGGCCACGGCGAGCGTGACCGTCAGGGCGTCGAGCATGAGCCGAGGGTATTACGGCCCAACCCCGTGCCCGCCTCCGGCCCCGCCTCCCGGCACTCGTATACGAAGGCGCAGGGGCGGGCCCCCGACGGCCGCTCCCGGGCCTCGTCGGCTCCTGCCCGGCGGCCGGTGGGCGCGAGCGCCCGGCGGCAGGCGAACGCGCACGCCCGGCGGCAGGCGGACGCGCACGCCCGGCGGCAGGCGGACGCGCACGCCCGGCGGCCGGTACGTGAGCCTCCGGGGGTGGGGCCGTGGTGTCCACCACAGGCGCCCGGACCGGTCGAAGGAGCGGGACCCGGCCGGTCGGGTCCGGCTCGGCCTTGCGTTTACGCAGGTCAGCGGGGTGTGCGACGGGGGCGTGGCGCGGGCGCGGCGGGGAGCGGCGGGCGCCGTCCGGGAGTCCGCTATGCGGACGCGCCGGTTCCGCGCTCTGTTACGTCTGTTTTACTTGGGGCATGACCACGACGAGCAGCCGCACCCTTGCGACCGAGGCGATCAGTACGCCCGGTGCTCGTTGTATGTGTCGAATGCGCGCCATCTGAGGGCCCCCGCCAGCGTCTCGCGCCCCGAAGCGAGAACCCGCCGACGCCGTCGCCTCCCGGTCGCCCCGGGCAGGAACGCGCCGGCCCCGCACGGCCTCGACCGGCACCCCTGTGCCGCGGCCGTGCCCAGACCCCGGCCGACGAGGGCCGGTGAGTCTCCCCCGGACGAATGCCCCGTGCCCGGCGGACACCCACGCCGCGAGCACTCGACAGTGACGGAAACCCTGTGATCACCACTTCGGGCCTCACGAAGGTCTACCAGTCGCGCGACCGCGAGGTCACCGCGCTCGACGGAGTCGATCTGCACGTCGAGGAGGGCGAGGTCTTCGGCGTCATCGGCCAGAGCGGCGCCGGCAAGTCCTCCCTCATCCGCTGCGTCAACCTGCTGGAGCGCCCCACCTCCGGCACCGTGACCGTGGCCGGCCAGGACCTCACCGCCCTCGCCGGCCGGGGCCGCCGGGCGAGCAAGGAGCTGCGCGAGGCGCGCAGCCGTATCGGCATGGTCTTCCAGCACTTCAACCTGCTGGCCTCGCGCACCGTCCAGGGCAACGTGGAACTCCCGCTGGAGATCCTCGGCGTGCCCGGCCGCGACCGCTCCCGCAAGGCCCTCGAACTGCTCGACCTGGTCGGCCTCGGCGACAAGGCGAAGGCGTACCCCGGACAGCTCTCCGGCGGCCAGAAGCAGCGCGTCGGCATCGCCCGCGCCCTGGCCGGCGACCCGAAGGTGCTCCTCTCCGACGAGGCGACCTCGGCGCTCGACCCCGAGACCACCCGCTCCATCCTCCAGCTGCTGCGCGACCTCAACCAGCAGCTCGGCCTGACCGTGCTGCTCATCACCCACGAGATGGACGTCGTCAAGACGATCTGCGACTCCGCCGCGCTGATGCGCCGGGGCCGCGTGGTCGAGTCCGGCACGGTCGGCGAACTCCTCGCCACCCCCGGCTCCGAGCTGGCCCACGAACTCTTCCCGGTCGGCGGCGGCACCTCCGGCCCCGGCCGCACGGTCGTCGACGTCACCTTCCACGGCGACGCGGCCGGCCGCCCGGTGATCTCCCAGCTCTCCCGTACGTACAACATCGACATCTCGATCCTCGGCGCGGCCATGGACACCGTGGGCGGCAACCAGATCGGCCGGATGCGCATCGAGCTGCCCGGCGGCTTCGAGGAGAACGTCGTGCCCATCGGCTTCCTGCGCGAGCAGGGGCTGCGGGCCGAGGTCGTGGACGAGGCCGCCGCCACCCCGATCCCCGCACAGACCCCCGCCCCGCTCACCAAGGAGGCCGCGAAGTGACCTGGTCCGAAATGCAGCCCCTGCTGACCCAGGGCACCGTCGACACCCTCTACATGGTGCTGTGGTCCGCGCTCGTCACCGTCGTCGTCGGCCTGCCCCTCGGCGTGCTGCTGGTCCTCACCGACAAGGGCGGACTGCTGCAGAACACCGTGGTCAACAAGATCGTCGGCGCGGTCGTCAACATCGGCCGCTCGCTGCCCTTCATCATCCTGCTGATCGCGCTGATCCCCTTCACGACCTGGGTCGTCGGCACCTTCATCGGCCCGACCGCGATGATCGTCCCGCTGGCCGTCGGCGCCATCCCCTTCTTCGCGCGCCTGGTGGAGACCGCCGTCCGCGAGGTCGACCACGGGCTCGTCGAAGCGGTCCAGTCGATGGGCGGCTCCATCCCCACCATCGTCCGCAAGGTCCTGCTGCCGCAGGCCCTGCCCTCGCTGGTCTCCGGGATCACCACCACCGTGATCGTGCTCATCGGCTACTCCGCGATGGCCGGCGCCGTGGGCGGCGAGGGGCTCGGCTCCAAGGCCGTCACCTACGGATTCCAGCGCTTCGACAACCAGTTCATGATCGTCACCGTCGTGCTGCTCATCGTCATCGTGACCGTCGTGCAGCTCATCGGCGACCTCGCCGGACGCCTGCTGGCCCGCCGGGGCCGCACCGCCTGACGCGCCTTCCGGCGCCGGCCCACAGACTCCGTCCCGCGCACGCTCTCCGCAGCCGCGCGCGACGACGGCCGAGCCCGCACTCCTTGTCCGGGCGCTCCACCCCACCCGAAAGAGGCACTTTTCGTGCGCAAGACCATCAAGCTCTCCGCGGCAGCCGCCGCCACCGCCGCCCTCGCCCTGGGCCTGAGCGCCTGCGGTACGGACTCCGACCCGTCCGCCGGCGGCACCGGCGCGAACGCCGACACCTCCAAGGCGCTCGTCGTGGGCGCGTCCCCGACGCCGCACGCCGACATCCTCGGCTTCGTGCAGAAGAACCTCGCCGCGAAGGCCGGCCTCAAGCTGGAGATCAAGGAGTTCACGGACTACGTCCTGCCGAACACCGCCACCGAGAACGGCCAGATCGACGCCAACTTCTTCCAGCACAAGCCCTACCTGGACGACTTCAACAAGAAGAACGGCACCCACCTCGTGCCGGTCGTCAACGTCCACCTGGAGCCGCTCGGCCTCTACTCCAAGAAGGCCAAGTCCGTCTCCGACATCACGTCCGGCCAGACGATCGCGGTGCCCAACGACACCACCAACGAGGGCCGCGCGCTCCTGCTCCTCGCCGACCAGGGCCTGATCACGCTCAAGGCCGGTGTCGGCACCGACGCCAAGCTGAGCGACATCACCGACGCCAAGGGCCTGAAGTTCAAGGAACTGGAGGCCGCCACCGTGCCCCGCGCCCTGGACGACGTCGACGCCGCCGTCATCAACGGCAACTACGCGATCGAGGCCAAGCTCACGCCGTCGAAGGACGCGCTCGCCATCGAGAAGGCGGAGGGCAACCCCTACGCCAACATCCTGGTCGTCAAGAAGGGCGGCGAGAAGGACCCCCGCGTCGAGAAGCTCGCCAAGCTCCTCAACAGCGACGAGGTCAAGAAGTACATCGAGGACACCTACAAGGGCTCGGTCATCCCCGCGTTCGGTACCCCGGCCGCTTCCTGACCAGGCGGGGTCCGGCCCGCATCGCCGAACTCCCGCGCGGCGCCCCGCGCACGCCCACGGAGCCCCGCACCTCCCGCCGAGGGGGTGCGGGGCTCCGCCGTACGGACCCGCCCATGCACGGCGCGCGCCCGATACTGCATGCTGTGCCTTTACCGGTCTTCGGCATGGAGCTGCGCATGACTACCACGTTTCCGTCGATCTCGATCAGCACGGACCGACTGGTGCTGCGCCCCTACGACATGGCGGACCTTCCGGCACTGACCGACATGATGAACGACGAGGCCGTCACCGCCTGGACGGACGCCCCGCACCCGTACACGCGGATCGACGCCGAGCGCTGGATCCGTCGGATCGCCCCGGGCGAGCGCACCCAGGGCCACGGCATCGTCTTCGCCGTCCACGAGTTCCTCACCCAGCGGCTCGTGGGCTCCGTGCGGCTGCTCAACACCGACTGGCGCACCCGCTCGACCGAGGTCGTCTACGTCACCGCCCACTGGGCGCGCGGCGAGGGGTACGCCACCGAATCCGTGCTGGCGCTCGCCGAATGGCTCTTCCGCGACCAGGCCTTCGAGCGGATCGAGTTGCGCACCCAGGCCGACAACACCGCCTCCCAGCAGGTCGCCCAGAAGCTCGGCTGCATCAGTGAGGGCGTCCTGCGCAACGCCCGGATAGCGCGGACGCAGACGGAGGACGGCGGCTGGGTCGACTTCCGCACCGACCTGATCGTCTGGGGACTCCTCCCGGAGGACCTCGAAGGCGTCGCCGAGCAGCTCGCCGACGCGGGCGGCTACGGCACCTACAACGACTGGAACTGACGGGGGGCCGTTGGCCGCGCCCCCTTCGGGCAGGCCCCCGGGGGCGACCCGATAACCTCTACCCGGTCCACCGCGCGGGCACGGCCCCACCGGCGGACGACCCCCTCACGCACCCCCACAGCCCCAGGAGACGGACGACGATGGCCGACCGCGTCACGGTGATCGGCTGGGACGGCTCACCGCTGACCAGAGCGGCCACGGCAGCGCTCTCCGCGGCCACGCTCGTCGCCGGGGCCGCGCACCACCTCGCGCTCGCCGAAGTCCCCCGGGACGCCGAACGCATCCGCCTCGGCAGTGTGGACCTGGCCGCCCGGCGCATCGCCGGACACCGGGGGAGCGCCGTCGTCCTCGCCGACGGCGACCCCGGCTTCTTCGGGGTCGTACGCACCCTGCGCGCACCCGAACACGGCCTGGAGGTCGAGGTCGTGCCCGCGGTCTCCTCCGTCGCCACCGCCTTCGCCCGCGCGGGGATGCCCTGGGACGACGCCCAGGTCGTCGTGGCCCACCCGAGGACCCTGCGACGGGCCGTCAACGTCTGCCGGGCCCACCACAAGGTCGCCGTCCTCACCTCGCCCGGCGCGGGCCCCGCCGAACTGGCCCTGCTGCTCGACGGCGTCCACCGCACCTTCGTGATCTGCGAGGAACTCGGCACCGCCCGCGAGCGCGTCACCGTCCTCACCTCCGACAAGGCCGCCGACCACTCCTGGCGCGACCCCAACGTCGTCATCGTCGTCGGCTCCGGCCCCACCACCGCGTCCGCCGGGTGGATCGGCGGCCGGGACCCCGCCCGCCCCGACGGCGTGCGCGGCTGGGCCCTGCCCGAGCACGCCTACCACCGGACCGGCCGCGGCCCCGCCGGAGACGACCGGGCGCGTACGGCGGAGAGCACCGAGGGCGAGTCCGCCGGGATGCGCGCCGCCCAACTGGCCCGGCTCGGTCCGCGCACCGGCGACCTGGTCTGGGACATCGGCTCGGGCACCGGCGCACTCGCCGTCGAAGCCGCCCGCTTCGGCGCGGCCGTCATCGCCGTCGACCGCGACGCCGCCGCCTGCGCCCGTGCGACGGCCGCCGCCCGCTCCTTCGGCGTGGCCGTCCAGGTCGTCCAGGGCCTCGCCCCGCACGTGCTCGAACGGCTTCCCGAACCCGATGTCGTACGCATCGGGGGCGGCGGCGTCCCCGTGGCCCTCGCCGTCGCCGACCGGCGGCCGGAGCGGATCGTCACCCACGCCTCCACCCGCGACCAGGCGGAGGCCCTCGTCACCGCGCTCTCGGGCAGCGGCTACACGGTGGAGTGCGCGCTCCTCCAGTCCGTGGACCTGGACACCTCGGCCTGGCGGGAACGCGAACGGTCCGTCGCGTTCCTGCTCTGCGCGGTGCGTTCGGACCTTGCCCCGTGACCAGGTCGCTACAGCGCGGAAGGTAGGCTGGCCGATTGTTGTACCGAACCCGGTCGTTCGTCGCTTCGTGCGTCAATGTCCGGAAAAGGGAGTTGTTTTGTTTCTCCCTGTGGTACGGCACGACCGGGCGCGCGCGAAGTGGCGCAGTCCACAGCGAACCGCGGCGCAACGACCTGTCGCTGCGGCGAACGGCCGCGAGAATATGTAGAGGTCTGCGGGCGTTTCGTGCCGCGCGGCGAGCCCGCTCGTTCTAGTTGACGAGCACCGGCCTGCCGTGACGCGGGCGTCCCGGGAGATGGGCCGAAGGAGCACTGACGATGGGCGAGGGGTACGCATGACTGACACCGGCCAGGTCCCGGGCGAGGGACAGCCGGAGAACGCAGGCATGGTGGAGCAGCCGGGCGTCCTCGCCCCGGATGCCTACACCTACCTCGACCCCTCCGAGCAGGCACCCGACGAAGAAGATCTGCTGCTGATGCCCGCCGCCCAGGGGGGTGCGTGGGGCGACCCGCAGATCGTCCCGCCGCCCGCCGCGGACGCCTACCAGCAGTTCCCCGCGCAGAGCGCCTACCCGGCCCAGGAGCCCCCGGCGCAGGGGCCCGGGAGCCACGACTCCGGGGCCTTCGACCTCGGAGGCGCACGGATCCCGGCCCCGACGCCCGCCCCCGCCGCCGCGCACACGGCGGCCCCCGCCCCGTCCCGGCGCCCGCTGCACCGCGGGCCCTCGGTCGACGGCCCGTCCTACGGCGGGCAGAGCGGCCTCGTGCGCTCGCTGGCCGACCGCGGCCCCGCCGGGTCCCCGCAGCCCCAGGCACCGGTCCGTACGGTGGCTCCGGCCCCCGTCGCGCCCGAGTACCAGGCGCCCGCCGAGGCCCCCGTGCCCGCCGAGGCCCCCGCCGCTCAGGAGCCCGTGCTCCCCGGCCCGCAGCTGGGCGAGATCCCGCTCCAGGGCGCCGCCCCGTGGGGCGCGCCCGAGACGGTGGCCGCCGCCGAGGAACAGCCCGCCGCGGCCGTGCCCCCGGCCGACGAGCCCGCGCCCGTCGAGGCCGTGACGGCCGAGCCGGTGATGACCGAGCCCGCGCCCGTGGACGCCGCTCCGGCGGAGTACGCAGCGGCCGAGGCGTTCCCGCAGCCCGCACCGGAGTTCGTGGCCGCGCCCGAGGCGGCGCAGGGCTTCGAGCCGGTCGCCGAGGCCCAGGACTCGGCGCCGGGCCACGCCCCCGCCGAGGCGCCGGCCGGGCTCGCGGGCCAGGCCCCGGCAGAAACGGTCGTCCCCGAGACGCCCGCCGAGCCCGCAGCCCACGCATCGGCCTTCGTGCCGGAGGCCGGTGCGGAGGCGTACGTCCCCGAGGCGGGCCCGGTGCCCGCCGCCGAGTTCACCGGCGCCCAGCTTCCCGAGCACGTCCAGCTCCCCGAGCAGGTCCAGCTTCCCGAGCAGGCCGAGGCCTCCGCGGAGGTCCCCGCCGCCGTGGCGCCGGAAGCGGCGGAGGACCCGGCCGCCGAGCCGGTCGCCCCCGAGGCCCTGCCCGCCGAGCCCCTGCCCGCCGGAATCCCCGCGACCGAAGAACCGGCCGTCGGGTTGCCGGCCGCCCAGTTGCCGGATGCCGAGATGCCGGCCGTCGAGCCGTTCGCAGCGGAGCCCGCCGCCCTCGACGCCGTCCCGGCCGCGCTGCCGGAGTCCGGCACGGGAGCCGACGACGCCCCGGAGTTCGCCGCGCCGCAGGCCGCCGGAGCGCCCTGGGCCGTCGAGCCCCCCGCCGCCGGACAGGGCGCCGGGCCGCAGTACACGGAACCGGAACACCAGAACGTGCGACAGGAACAGCCCCACCCCGCCGAGGCACCCGAGGCCCAGGCCTTCGGAGCCGAGGCCGTCGCGGCCGGACCGCTCGGCTCCGCCGAGCCCACCGCCGTACCCGCCGAGGCCGTCGTGGCGCAGCCCGCCCCCGAGGAGCCGGAGGCCGAGTACGCCGCCACCCCCGAGGAGCCCGCGACCGACCCGGCCCCCGGCTACGACGAGGCGGAGCGCGAGGCCGTACTGCGCGTCATGCGCGAACGCCGCGACATCCGCAACGGCTTCCGCGGCGACCCGATCCCGCACGAGGTGCTGCTCCGCGTGCTGGAGGCCGCGCACACCGCGCCCAGCGTCGGCCACTCGCAGCCCTGGGACTTCGTCGTCATCCGCTCCGCGGAGACCCGGCGTTCCATGCACGAGCTCGCCCAGCGGCAGCGCGACGCCTACGCCAAGTCCCTTCCCAAGGGCCGCGCGAAGCAGTTCCGGGAGATGAAGATCGAGGCCATCCTCGACACCCCCGTGAACATCGTGGTCACCGCCGACCCCACCCGCGGCGGACGGCACACCCTCGGCCGCCACACCCAGCCGCAGATGGCCCCGTACTCCTCCGCGCTCGCCGTGGAGAACCTGTGGCTCGCCGCCCGGGCCGAGGGCCTCGGCGTCGGCTGGGTCAGCTTCTTCGACGAGCGCGAGATGGTCCGCGCCCTCGGCCTGCCCGAGCACCTCGAAGTCGTCGCGTACCTCTGCGTCGGGTACGTCGACGAGTTCCCCGAGGAGCCCGAACTGATGCAGGCGGGCTGGTCCAAGCGCCGCCCGCTGTCCTGGGTGGTGCACGAGGAGACGTACGGCCGCCGGGCGCTGCCCGGCGAGGAGCCGCACGACCTGCTCCAGGAGACCATCGCCAACATCCGCCCGCTGGACGCCAAGGCGCTCGGGGAGGCGTGGGAACGCCAGAAGCGGATGACCACGCCCGCCGGGGCGCTCGGCATGCTGGAGATCATCTCCGCGCAGCTCGCCGGGCTCTCCCGGACGTGCCCGCCGCCGATCCCTGAGCCCGCGGCCGTCGCGATCTTCGCCGGCGACCACGGCGTGCACGCCCAGGGCGTGACCTCCTGGCCCCAGGAGGTCACCGGCCAGATGGTGGCCAACTTCCTGGCCGGCGGCGCCGTCTGCAACGCCTTCGCGAGCCAGGTCGGCGCCGAGGTCTGCGTCGTCGACGTCGGTGTCGCCACCGAACTCCCCGCCACCCCGGGCCTGCTGCCCCGCAAGGTGCGGCCCGGCACGGCGGACTTCACCACCGGCCCCGCGATGAGCCGCGAGGACGTCCTCGCCGCGATCGAGGTCGGCATCGAGACCGCCCGCGACCTCGTCGCCGCGGGCAACAAGGGCCTCCTCATCGGCGAGATGGGCATCGCCAACACCACGGCGTCGGCCGCCCTGATCTGCGTCTACACCGGCGCCGACCCCTCCGAGGTCACCGGCCGGGGCACCGGCATCAACGACGAGATGCACGCCCGCAAGGTCGACGTGGTCCGCCGCGCCCTGGAACTGCACCAGCCGGACCCGGCCGACCCGATCGGCGTGCTCGCGGCCGTCGGCGGCCTGGAGCACGCGGCCATGGCCGGATACCTCCTGGGCGGCGCGTCGCTGCGCACCCCGGTCATCCTGGACGGCGTGAGCGCCGGGGCCGCCGCCCTGGTCGCCCGCGCCATCGCCCCCGAGGCGCTGGCCGCCTGCATCGCCGGCCACCGCAGCGCCGAGCCCGGCCACGTCGCCGCGCTCAACAAGCTGGGCCTGCGCCCGCTGATCGACCTCGACCTCCGCCTCGGCGAGGGCACGGGCGCCCTGCTCGCGCTCCCGATCGTGCAGAGCGCCGCGCGCGCCATGCACGAGGTCGCGACGTTCGACTCGGCGGGCGTCACGGAGAAGTAGTCCCGAGGCCGTCCCCGGCCGGGCGGGTCCCCGGGGCCTCCCGTTCGGATCAGGCTGGATCGGGCCACCCGCCCGGTCCAGGCCAGTCCGAACGAGAGGCCCCCCCGGGCCGTGCGGTGAAAGACCCGCCCGACCGCCCTCCGGGGCGCCGGTGCTCCTTCCACGACACGGCCCGGCCCGCCCAGGGACCGCCCCGCGCTTCCCGGGGCCCTGCCCTCGGGAGACCCCACCCCGTATGGTGGTCCCCGCCCCACCCTGCTGAACCCGCACGTCACAGCCGCTCCAAAGCCGCAGCGGCAGCCCCGTCCGCAGCCGCCGCGTCCCGCACGCCGGACCGGACTCGACCGGACAGCCCGTGCGACGCCCCACCGCGCCGCACGCACCGTTCCCTGCCGAGGAGCCAGCACCGCCATGGCCGAGCACGTCGATCACCCCGCGTACCCCGTCGGACTGCGCCTGCACGGGCGCCGCGTCGTCGTCGTCGGCGGCGGCCAGGTCGCACAGCGCCGCCTCCCCGCACTCGTCGCGGCCGGGGCCGACATCACCCTCGTCTCGCCCTCCGCCACCCCGTCCGTGGAGGCGATGGCCGACGCCGGGGAGATCACCTGGGAACGCCGCCGTTACGCGGACGGCGACCTCGCCGACACCTGGTACGCGCTCGTCGCGAGCAGCGACCCCGCCGCCAACGCCGCCGCCTCCGCCGAGGCCGAGCGCACCCGCACCTGGTGCGTCCGCAGCGACGACGCCGAGGCGGCCACCGCCTGGACCCCCGCCACCGGCCGCAGCGAGAACGTCACGGTCGCCGTGCTCACCACCACCTCCAAGGGCCGCGACCCCCGCCACTCCGCCGCCGTGCGCGACGCCATCGTCGAAGGACTCCGCGACGGCACCCTCGCCGCCGCGCACCACCGCACCCGCACCCCCGGCGTCTGGCTCGTCGGCGGCGGACCCGGCGACCCCGACCTGATCACCGTGCGGGGCCGCCGCCTGCTCGCCGAGGCCGACGTGGTCATCGCCGACCGGCTGGGCCCCCGCGACCTCCTCGACGAACTGCCTCCGCACGTCGAGGTCATCGACGCCGCGAAGATCCCGTACGGCCGCTTCATGGCCCAGGAGGCGATCAACCAGGCGCTCATAGACCACGCGAAGGCGGGCAAGGCGGTCGTCCGGCTCAAGGGCGGCGACCCGTTCGTCTTCGGCCGCGGCATGGAGGAGGCCCAGGCGCTCGCCGCCGAGGGAATCCCGTGCACCGTCGTCCCCGGCATCTCCAGCTCCATCTCCGTACCCGGCGCCGCCCACATCCCCGTCACCCACCGGGGCGTCGCCCACGAGTTCACCGTCGTCAGCGGGCACGTCGCCCCCGAGGACCCCCGCTCGCTGGTCGACTGGGAGGCCCTCGCCCGGCTCCGCGGCACCCTCGTCCTCCTCATGGCCGTCGACAAGATCGGCGCCATCGCGAAGGCCTTGATCGCCCACGGCAAGGACCCCGCCACCCCGGTCGCCCTCGTCCAGGAGGGCACCACCGCCGCGCAGCGCCGGGTCGACGCGACCCTCGCCACCGTCGGCGAGCGGGCCGCGGCCGAGGACGTACGCCCGCCCGCCGTCATCGTCATCGGCGAGGTCGTCGCCGTCGGCCCCGGCACCCTCCCCACCGCGTAAGACCGGCGGCTCCGGCCGCCGCCCCTCCCCGGACAAGGCAGCACTTCTGTGGCAGAGATCATCACCGTCGAGGACCCCGACGACCCGCGCCTGCACGACTACACGGGCCTCACCGACGTCGAACTGCGCCGCAGGCGCGAACCCGAGGAGGGCCTCTTCATCGCCGAGGGCGAGAAGGTGATCCGCCGCGCCGGGCAGGCCGGGTACGCGATGCGCTCCATGCTGCTCACCCCCAAGTGGACCGAGGTGATGCGCGACGTCATCGAGGCCGCGGAGTCCCCGGTGTACGTGGTCACCCCCGAACTCGCCGAGCGGGTCACCGGTTACCACGTGCACCGTGGCGCGCTCGCCTCCATGCGGCGCGAGCCGCTGCCGGACGCCGCCGGGCTGCTGGCCGGTGCCCGCCGGGTCGCCGTCTTCGAGGACATCGTCGACCACGCCAACATCGGCGCCGCCTTCCGCAACGCGGCGGCGCTCGGCGTCGACACCGTGCTGCTCACCCCGCGCTGCGCAGACCCCTTCTACCGGCGGGCGGTGAAGGTCTCCATGGGCGGCGTCTTCCAGGTGCCGTGGACCCGGCTGGAGTCCTGGCCCGCGGACGTCGGGGTGCTGCACTCCGCGGGCTTCACGGTCGCCGCGCTCTGTCTCAGCGAACGGGCGATCACCCTCGACGAGCTTGCCGCGCGGAAGGACGAGCGGCTGGCCCTGGTCTTCGGTACGGAAGGGGCGGGCCTCACGGAGAGGACCCTCGCCGCCGTCGACGACCACGTCCGCATCCCGATGGACGCGGGGGTCGACTCGCTCAACGTGGCCGCCGCGTCCGCCGTCGCGTTCTACGCCACCCGCCCCCGCCCGGCCTGACCCCGCCCCGCCCGCTACGGGTCAGGAAGCGGGCCCCACGGGCGGCGTCACGGACCGGCCGCCCGGCTGTCCGGCCGACGGGGAGTGTGCGCCGGGCTGCCGCGCGGGCGAATCGCCGAGCCCGCGCGCCGGCCCCTGGCAGCCCTGGGCGGCTGCGATGCCGAGTGCCACCAGCAGCGTCACCACCACGAAGACGAAGAGACGCTGTCGCAGCAGCCGGGGGTTCGCGGGGCGCCGCCCGGTCCCGGTCGGTCTGGCCCCGGGGCGGGTGCCCGGCCTGCCGTTCGTCCCGTTGGTCGGGCTCGGCCGACGGCCCGGCGGGACCGCGCCGCGCGCCGGGCGCGGCCGGGCGCCGACCGGGCGGGAGCCGCCCGGACCCGGCCGCGAGGCGGACACCGACGCCGAGGACGTGGGACCGGACGCCCCCGGCGAACCGGACGGGCCGGACGCGGAGGAGGGAGAGGGGCGGCGGGCCTGCGGCGAACGCCCCGTGGACGGGCCTTCGGACCTGCGCGTCTGCTGCTCGGTGTACGGGCCGTCGAGCCGGCCGGTGGGCCGGTCGGCCTCGTGCGCGGAACGCTGGACGGGCGGACGGCTCTCGTGCAGCCCCTGCGCCTCGCGCGCCGCGATCTCCTTGAGCCGCATCGACAGCTGCAGGGTGCTCGGCCGTTCCTCCGGGTCCTTGGCCAGACAGGCCCGCACCAGCGGAGCGAGCGCGTCGTGCACCTCGGCCAGGTGCGGCTCCTCGTGCACCACCCGGTACAGCATCACCTCGGAACTGCCGTGCCCGAAGGGGGAGTCCGCCGTCGCCGCGTACGCGAGGGTGGCGCCCAGCGAGAAGACGTCCGTCGCGGGCGTCACGGCCGCGCCGCGCACCTGCTCCGGCGCGAGGAACCCGGGCGACCCGACCGCCGTACCGACATGGGTGAGGGTGCTCGCCCCGGTCGCCCAGGCGATGCCGAAGTCGATGATCCGGGGGCCCTTGGGGGAGAGGAGGATGTTCGACGGCTTGAGGTCGCGGTGCACCACCCCGGCCTCGTGGACCGCGACCAGGCCCTCGGAGAGCGCGGCCCCGATCGAGGCCACCTCCGAGGCGGAGAGCGGACCCTCCTCGGCGACCTTGTCGTGCAGCGAGGGGCCCGGCACGTACTGGGTGGCGAACCACGGCCGTTCGGCGTCCAGATCCGCGGCCACGAGCCGGGCGGTGCAGCCGCCCCGGATGCGGCGCGCGGCGGACACCTCGCGCGCGAACCGGGACCGGAACTCCTGATCCTCCGCCAGGTCGGGGCGGATCACCTTCAGGGCGACCCGCTGCCCCCGCCGGTCCGAACCCAGATAGACGACACCCATCCCGCCGGCCCCGAGCCGCCGGTGCAGCCGGAACGAGCCGACGAGACGCGGGTCCTCGCGCCGGAGCCGCATCATCGCCATCGTCTGCCCATCCCCGCTGCCTGGTCCGCCTGACGAGGCACAGCTTACGTACCCGGCGCCCGGCGCGCTCAGAGGCCGCGCCTTCCCCCGGGATTCGATTGTCCGTACCGAACGGGACGTGTGAAGCACGGTCAGCAGTACGCCGATCCGGGCGATTCCGTGTCCCTCCGGTCCCAAAGGGGCATCCCCGCACGGGGATTGGCGCATCGGCCCCGGGCACCGACCGGACGGGCGCCCCGTACGGGTCCGCCCGGCCCGGCGCCCCGGCAGGCCACGGGCCCCTCCTCCCGCCGCCACCGGGGCGGCTTCCCCGCCCGGTCCGGCGTGAGTGATGTCACCCGTTCCGCCGCTTTCCGGACGAAGCCGCCCCGGAGCCCCCACGACCCGGACGCCACCGTCTCCACCCAGGGGAGTACTCCGGCTACCCACAGCTCATCCTCCCGTAGGCCCGCCGATCGGTACGCGGGCATGACGCCCGCCCCGCACCGTCTCCCTAGGCTGGAAACGAACGGGGGCGGAACCCTCCCGGCCGGGACCGGCCGCCGACGTTCGCACCGGTCAGGAGAGGAACCATGTCGGACACGGCCACGCGGACCACGCCCCGCGCGCAGGGACGCAAGGCGTACAGGGCGTTCGGCGGCCGTCCGTCCGGCACCCGCCACCCCCTGGTGGCGGCAGCCATGGTCCTTCCCCTGGCGGCACTGCTGGTGGTCGTCTTCGGCGGCTGGGAATCAGTGGTCACACAGGCGTCGTCCGTGGGCGTGATGATGGGGCGCTGAACGGCGCCCCCGGGGTTCGGAAGAGCGGTCCGGACCCGGACATCCGGCCAACAGCCCCGTGGGGACGGGGGTACGGCGGACGACAGCGTTTGTCCGGCCGGCTGGGGAGCCGGCCGGACATCGCGCATTCCGGGACCCGGCCCCCCGTAACCTGGGGCTTTGCCACGACTCTTCCCGGGGGAACCTTGAGCAGCGCCGAGGTCGTCACCGTCCTGGGCGGCCTGGCCCACGCCGCCGCCCACCCGGCCGCCGACGGCGGCTGCGGCTGCCCACCGCCCCGGGTAATCGCCGACCGCCCGGACGGCACGGTCGTCCGCAGCGGAGGGACGGTCGCGAAGGCCCACGCCCCCGGTACCGGCGGCGCGGAGTTCGCCGCCCGGCTCGCGCTCGCCGCCGCCCCCGCGCTCGCCGGGATCCTGCTGCCGCCCGTCCCCGTACCGCGTCCGCTCCCGCGCGCGGACGGACGCCCCGTCACCCTCTGGCCGTACGGAGAGCCCGTCGACCCCGCCGACCCCGAGGCCGCACCCTGGGAGGAGGCGGCCGTGCTGCTCGCCCGCCTCCACCGCACCGCGCCCCCGGTGGCGCTGCCACCGATGCGCGGACCCGCCAAGGCGGCGCTCGCCGTCGCCCGGATGCGGACCGCGCACCCCGCCGGTCCCGGCCGGGCCGAGGTCGTCGCCGCCTGGGCGACGCTGCCCGGGTGGGCCCGTGACGAGGCGCCGGCTCCGCCGGGGCGGGCGGGGTTCCTCTGCCACGGCGACCTCCACCTGGGCCAGCTCGTCCGTCACCCGGCCCCGCACGGCCCCTGGCTGCTGATCGACATCGACGACACGGGCACGGGCGACCCCGCCTGGGATCTCGCCCGGCCCGCCGCCTGGTACGCGGCCGGGCTGCTGCCCGACACCGTCTGGCGGCGGTTCCTGGACGCCTACCGCGCGGCGGGCGGCCCGGCCGTCCCGGCCACCGGCGACCCCTGGCCCGAACTCGACGTCCCCGCCCGGGCCCTCACCGTGCAGACCGCCGCCCTCGCGCTCGCCAAAGCGGCGGAGGAGGGCCGGGAACTCGACGAGGTCGAACGGCTGATGACCGACGCGTGCGCGCGTATCGCCTCGCTCCCGCCCGAGTTGACGCCACCGGGCACGTCGTAGGGTGAACCGACCGCCACCGGGCAGGAATTCCGGTGGCGGACCACCGAACGGCGAGGAGCCGAGCCGATGATGCAGTGTCCGAAGTGCCACGCGCAGATGCACACGTACAACCGCAATGGTGTCCAGATCGAGCAGTGCAGCGGCTGCCGGGGCATATTCCTGGACTTCGGCGAGCTGGAGGCCCTGACGCGGCTGGAGTCGCAGTGGACGCAGCAGGTGCCGCCCGCGCCGCCGGCCCCGCAGGCGTACCCGGCGGCCGGTCCCGCGTGGGGCGCCCCGCAGCACGGCGGCGGCCACTACGACCACCACCACCGCCAGAAGAGCTTCGGCCGGATGCTCTTCTCCTCCTGAGCCGGCGCCGCCGCCCGCCGGTCACGGCCGGGCGGCGCTCCCGGGCCCCGGATTTCCCCGGGCGCTCACGGGCACGTACCGGCGGGAACGGCGAAAACCCCGGTCGTCGGACGACCGGGGTTTTCCGTGGTGCGCGATACTGGGATTGAACCAGTGACCTCTTCCGTGTCAGGGAAGCGCTCTCCCGCTGAGCTAATCGCGCAGGGTGAACCTGCGTGTACTGCGTGCGCGATACTGGGATTGAACCAGTGACCTCTTCCGTGTCAGGGAAGCGCTCTCCCGCTGAGCTAATCGCGCGGGAAGATCCTTGCGGATGAGTGGACGATACTGGGATTGAACCAGTGACCTCTTCCGTGTCAGGGAAGCGC
Organism: Streptomyces sp. NPDC060184; assembly: GCF_042728795.1. Lineage (NCBI taxonomy): Bacteria > Bacillati > Actinomycetota > Actinomycetes > Kitasatosporales > Streptomycetaceae > Streptomyces > Streptomyces sp. NPDC060184. The sequence continues at coordinate 58,649 of NZ_JBHWYX010000030.1, read as the reverse complement.
TCTCCCGCTGAGCTAATCGTCCTTGGAGGTGGAGACGGGATTTGAACCCGTGTAGACGGCTTTGCAGGCCGTTGCCTCGCCTCTCGGCCACTCCACCAGAATCAGGGGGTTCGGGAAGATCCCCCTTTTCCTGCGAGCGGACGACCAGGTTCGAACTGGCGACCTCAACCTTGGCAAGGTTGCGCTCTACCAACTGAGCTACGTCCGCTTGTCTTTCCCGTTCCGCTTGCGCGTCCCGGCGACGTGTTGAACTCTAGCGGATTCCTGGGCCAGTACAAAAACGCGTTTGCGCAGCGTGCTGCGGTCACCTCGCCCGACCCCGGTCCGAGGGTCCCCGGACCTACACTCGACCGCGTGTCCGACCTTGCTCCCATGGCCCGCTTCGGCGGCCTCGTCGCCTCCGGTCTGCGGGACGTGACCAGCGATCCCGCCGCTCTCGACTCCGCGGGCTTCTGGGCCGTGTCCGCCGACTTCGAGGGGCGTGTCGTGTGCGCGCGCTTCTCCTCCGTACGCGAGGAGCCGGTGCCCGCGCCCGTCCCCGGAGCCTGGCGCGGCCCCGGCCCGGGGGAGTGGACCACCTCGCTGGACCGCGAGGCCTACCAGGAGGCCGTACGGCGCGTCCGCGCGCACATCGCGACCGGCGGGGTCTATCAGGCGAACCTCTGCCGGGTGCTCTCCGCGCCGCTGCCCGGTCCCGGCCGGGCCGACGTGGACGCGCTGACGTCCCTCCTCGCGCGCGGCAACCCCGCCCCCTACGCGGGCACGCTCCGACTGCCCGGACACGGGGTCGAGATCGCCACCGCCTCTCCCGAACTGTTCCTCTCGCGCGACGGGCGCACCGTCGAGTCCGGGCCGATCAAGGGGACCGGGCGCACCGAGGCGGATCTGCTGGAGAAGGACCACGCCGAGAACGTGATGATCGTCGATCTGGTCCGCAACGACCTCGGGCGTGTCTGCGCCACCGGCACCGTGACCGTCCCCGACCTCTGCGTGGTGGAGAAGCACCCCGGGCTCGTCCACCTCGTCTCCTCCGTGCGCGGGGAGCTCGCGGAAAACGCGGGCTGGCCGGAACTGTTCGGTGCCGCCTTCCCGCCCGGCTCGGTGAGCGGGGCTCCCAAGTCCAGCGCGCTGCGGATCATCGAGGAGCTGGAGACCGCGCCGCGCGGCCCCTACTGCGGCGCGGTCGGCTGGGTCGACGCCGACCGGTCGAAGGCCGAGCTCGCGGTCGGCATACGCACCTTCTGGATCGACCGCACCGGACCCGTGCCGCTCCTGCGCTTCGGCACCGGAGCGGGCATCACCTGGGGCTCCGACCCCGAGCGTGAGTGGGAGGAGACCGAGCTGAAGGCGTCCCGGCTGCTGGCCGTGGCGTCCGGAGCGGGGTTCGCTCCCTGAAGGCCGCCGCCGCGGGGCGGTACCGCTTCCGTGTACGGGGGTGACCCGGAGGCCCCCGGGCCGGTAGAACAAGTGCGGTGACCACGACCCTGCGGCCGACCGGGCCGACCCAGCAGAGCGCCGACGGCGCGCGGACCCGTAGTTACGACGTGTGCGACAACGGGCGCCCCGTCGGTACCGTCACCCTCTCCACCGACCCGTCCTTCGGCCCGGCCACCGGGATCCTCGACGGTCTCCGCATCGAGGAGCACCGCCGCCGGCGGGGGCGGGCGATCATCGCCTCGCTCGCCGCCGAGGAGGTGCTGCGGGACTGGGGGTGCGTGGAGGTGCGCGCCCGGATCCCTGCGGGGAACGAACCGGCGCTGCGGCTCGCCGCCGTACTCGGCTACACCGAACGCAGCCGGAACATGGACCGGCCGACCCCCGCGCACGCCCCCGCGCTGCCGCCCGGCCTCGTGGGGCGGCCGATGACGGCCGAGGAGTACGCGCCGTGGCTGGCCGGCCGCCACGAGGAGTACGCGCGGGAGTGGGCCGAGCGCGGTGTCCCCGAGGAACAGGCCCGCCGCAAGTCCGAGACCGACCACGCCCGGCTCCTCCCGCAGGGCCTGGCCACCCCCGGCGTGCGCATCGACGTCCTGGAGTGCGAGGAGGACGGCCGGGCCGTGGGCCACGTCTGGCTTTCGGGGCACCCCACGGAGAACGGCGCGACGACCGGGTACGTCTTCTGGGTCGAGGTCGGCCCGGAGTTCCGCGGGCGGGGGTACGGCCGCGCCCTCATGGGGCTCGCCGACGGCATGGCGCGGAGCGCGGGGTACGACCGGATCGCGCTGCACGTCTTCACCTCGAACACACCGGCCCGGCGGCTGTACGAGTCGCTGGGGTACGAGCCCACCGCGCACAACCTGGTCAAGGCGCTGTAGCGGCCCGGGGCCCGGCGAAGGGCCCGGGGCCGGCCGGTCAGCCCTGGTTCGCGAGCAGCCCGTCGACCAGGGACTCGATCCGCTCGCGCAGCCCCTCCTGGCTCTTCCCGCCGTCCAGACGCTCGCCGCCGACGACGTACGTCGGCGTGCCGGTCACCCCGATCGCCTTCCCCTCGGCCTGGTCGGCGTCGACGATCAGCATGTGCCGGCCGTCGATCAGGGCCGTGTCGAACTCCTCGGCGTCCAGACCGAGTTCACCCGCGACCTCCAGGAGCAGCGGCTCTCCGGCGCGGGAGAGTTCGGCGGTGCGCCCGAGGACCGCCTCGATGTACGGCCAGTCCTTCCCCTGGGCCGCGGCCTCCTCGGCGGCCTGGGCCGCCGCGTAGGCGTGCTTGTGCTTCTCCAGCGGGAAGTGCCGGAGCCGGATCTCGACGCGGTCGCCGTACCGGGCGCGCAGGGCGTGCACATCGGTGAGGGCGCGGTGGCAGTCGGGGCATTCGAGCTCGCACCAGAGATCGACGACGACGGGGCTTGCGGGGGTGGAATCGCTCATGCGACCAGTCTTTCAGCAGGCGCGGCGACCACCCAATCGGCGACGTCCGAGCCTGCCCGGCGGCGCCCGGTCCCCACCGGGGAGGAGCCGGACCCCGAAAAGACCCTGACGCACGGCCGACGGCATGGCCCCGGTCGCCCCGGGCGGTGCACGATGGAAGGGACGCCCGTTCCTGCCGCTGGAGGCTTCCGATGATTGCCGAGACCATCTGTTCCGCGGCTTCGGTGGCGGGCCTGGGGATCGCCGCGGTGACGGCGTACCGCAGGAGGTTTCTCGCCGCGGCCCGGATCACCGCGTACGCGCTCGTCCCGATCGGCCTCGTCCTGACGGGGGTCGTGGAATGGGTGGCCGGCATCGCGTTCGATCCGAGCGTGTGGATCGGCTTCCTGCTGCTCGGCGCCGCCTGGCTGCTCTTCGTCACCACGCGGGCGGTGGAGCGCCGCCGAGGGCTGACCCGCGAGGAGCGCAAGGCCGCACGCCGGGCCGCGGACGACGAAGGGATCGCTCCGGCGGCCTCCGCGCCCGCCCTCCGGCAGGCGGCCACCGCACAGCGCCCCGCCGCGAAGCCCGGCGGCACCGGCAAGGCGGAGCCGGGGGACGACTTCAGCGACATCGAGGCCATCCTGAAGAAGCACGGTCTCTGAGCCGGGCCCCTCCCGAAGGGCCGCGGCACGGGACCCGGCCGCGCGAGCCCGTGCACCTCTGAATTGATTCAGGAGGGACTCGGGATCCACCGACTCGTTGTGGTTTGAATCAATTCATGTGCCCGGGTCCCGGTCCGGTGCGCGTCCTCCGTACGATGGGCGGATCCGTCGACCGGCACGGCGGCCGGGGGCGGCAGCCGGCATCAGTGGGGCAGGACAAGTGGCGCGTGTGGCAGGGATCAAGGATGTGGCCCGGCGGGCCGGCGTCTCGGTGGGCACGGTCTCCAACGTCATCAACCGGCCCGAGGCGGTGCTGCCGGAGACGCGCGCCCGCGTGCTCGCCGCCATAGAGGAGCTGGGCTACGTACGGAGCGAGTCCGCGCGCCAGCTCAGGGCGGGCCGCAGTCGCATCATGGCGCTGCTCGTCCTCGACATGGGCAACCCGTTCTTCGTGGACGTGGCCCGGGGCGCCGAGCGTGCCGCGCGGAAGGCCGGCCTGGGGGTCATGGTCTGCAACAGCGACCAGAACCCGGCCGAGGAGGCCGAATACCTCGGTCTCTTCGCCGAGCAGCGGGTCTGCGGGGTGCTGGTCACCCCGGCGGACGCGAGTGGGCGGAACCTCGAGTCGTTCGGCCGCCACCGCATTCCGTTCGTCCTGGTCGACCGTGTCGCGTCCGGCCCGGATTCCTGCTCCGTCTCCGTGGACGACGTGCGCGGCGGGGCGCTGGCGGTGGGCCACCTCGTCCAGGCCGGTCACCGGAGCGTCGCCTACGTCAGCGGCCTCGGCGACCTCCACCAGATCAGGGACCGCAGAGTCGGCGCCCTCGCGGCCCTCGCCGAGGCGGGCCTGCCGCCCGAGGCACTCGTCGAGATCGCCTCCGACCGGCTCGACGTCGCCGCCGGACGCGACGCGGGGGCCCGGCTGCTCGGTCTCGTACCCCGCCCCACCGCCGTCTTCTGCGCCAACGACCTGCTCGCCCTCGGCGTCCTGCAGGCGCTCTACGCGGCCGGGGTGCGCGTGCCCCAGGACGTCGCCATCGTCGGGTACGACGACATCGAGTTCGCCGCCGCCGCTGCCGTGCCGCTCACCTCCGTCCGGCAGCCCGCCGTCCGGATGGGACAGCTCGCGGCGGAGTTGCTGCTGGAGGAGGCGGACGACGACTCCGGCACCCACGAGCACCGGGGCGTCCTGCTCCAGCCCGAACTCGTCGTCCGCGCGTCCAGCGCCTCCGCCCGCTGACGGCGGGCGATCGAAGGGCGGTGGCCGGACCCGCCGTTCGAGCATCCGGGCGAGGTTCGCACGCGCAGGCGATTTTCTCGCTCCTTCGAGGTGAACTCCCGCACCCAAAAACGGGGTTGATCTCCGGGACGGCCCGGCCTGGGTCATGATCGCTACGAAATGTTGGACACATCCCGGGGCGAAGCCCCCGCACAGACCGCCGAAGAGCCCCGTGGCTGCCTCTTCGCTCTCTCCCAGCCCCCGCTGATGATCTTCCTGACCGTGGTCGGCACCCTGCTGCTCATGGCCGCGCTGCACGATCTCTTCCTGCTGTGAACCGGCGACGACCCGTGAGCGGGGGACACCCCGTGCGTCGGGGGCGGCCCGCGGGCCGGAGGCGATCCACGCTCGGGCGAGGGCCGGTGAACGGACCGGGGTGCTCGTCCCGTCCGCGCACCCGCCCGTACCCCCGCTCGCGCGCGGGGTGTCCGAGAGCCCGTTCCCGGGCCCCCGCTCAGCCCGTCGCTTCCCTGCGCCGGGCCCGGTACGCCGCGACATGGAGGCGGTTGCCGCAGGTGCGGCTGGAGCAGTAGCGGCGGGAGCGGTTGCGCGAGAGGTCGACGAACGCCCGGCCGCAGTCCGGGGCCTCGCAGCGCCGCAGCCGCTCCTGCTCGCCCATGACCACGATGAACGCCAGGGCCATGCCGCAGTCGGCGGCGAGATGGTCGGCGATCGAGGCGCCCGGTGCGAAGTAGTGGATGTGCCAGTCGTACCCGTCGTGGTCGGTCAGCTGCGGAGTGGTGCCCGCCGCGGCGACCAGCTGGTTGACCAGATCGGCGGCGGCCCGGGCGTCCGTCGCCGCGAAGACCGCCGCGAACTTCGCGCGTACGTCCCACAGCGCCCGCAGGTCCTTCTCGCCGAGCCGGCCGACGCCGCTGACGCGGTGGTGCGCCGCGAAGGCGTACAGCTCCGTGGTGCCCGCGATCCCGTCCGTGGGCCCGCCGTCGGGCGATCCGCTCTCCGGGGCGGTGTTCACCAGATCGACCACCGTGTCGAGTGCGATGCGGGTGTCGTGTGGGATCAGCACGCTTTGCTCCCTGGCCTCCGGCGGGCGCCGTGCCCGCAGATGCGGGCAGACTCTACTGGCTCGTTCCGCCCGCGCGGGGGCCGGGATGGCCGGACGATACGCCGTCCGTACGCGCGCACACGCGCCGACGCCGCCACCGCGGTGGGTTCCGCGGTGACGGCGTCGGTTCCTGCCCTGTATGAGGTTGTCCGCGCGACGCCGTCTCCCCGAGTCGGACGGCGTCCCGCAGTTCGTCGCCTGGCTCAGCTTTCGGCCAGGATGTGTGAGAGCTCGGTGTCGAGGTCGAAGTGACGATGCTCGGTGCCCGGCGGAACCGCGGCGTCGGTCCTCTTCAGGAACGACTCCAGGGCCCGCGCCGGGGCTTCGAGCAGGGCCTCTCCCTCCGGAGAGCTCAGTGCGATGCAGACGACGCCTTGGCCGTGACTACGAGATGGCCAGACGCGGACGTCTCCGGTGCCGGTGGGCCGGTGCAGCCCCTCGGCAAGGAGGTCACGGGCGAAAACCCACTCGACCGTCTCCTCCGCTCCGGTGTGGAAGGTGGCGTGCACGGCATAGGGATCGGCCGTGTCATACCGCAGGCCCGCGGGTACAGGCAGTGAGGACTCGCTCGACACAACGAGGCGCAGGTGCAGCTCGCAGCTGACCGTGGTGTTCATAAGCGCCAGGGCCTTTCGCTCAGTGTGCGCTCGGGGATTCGCACGTCGGCGAAATCGACATGCCACCTACGGTGGCGTTGTAAACCCCTCTGACCGTTTTGTGCTTCTTTGAGTCCCCCGTACAGCGGTGTGTAACTTTCCGTCATGCACCCATTCCAGTGACGGAGAGCGGTCGGGTAGGTTGAGTTCCATGAATGCGCAGAGTGACGAACGGGACGGAACCGCGCCGGTCGCGGGGCCGGGTTCCGTGGCGGGGGACGTGGCGGAACCGGAGCGTGAGCTGGGCTCCCGGGCGCCGGCGTTCATCAAGGCGTCGAAGCCCCTCCACCTGAGCTGGCAGGTGGGCGTCTTCGCCGTGGGTCTCGCCGTCGTGGCGGCGGGTGTGGCGATGCTGGTGCTCCCCGGACCGGGGTGGCTGGTGATCTTCGGCGGCATGGCGATCTGGGCGACCGAGTTCGTCTGGGCGCAGCTCGTGCTCCGCTGGACCCGGCGGAAGGTCACCGAGGCGGCGCAGAAGGCGCTCGATCCCAAGGTGCGGCGCCGCAACATCATGCTCACCGTGGCCGGACTGGTGATCGTCGCGGTGCTGGTGGGGGTCTATCTGTGGAAGTTCGGCCTCAGTCTGCCGTGGAACATAAGCGAGTGAGCGTGGGGTGGTCCGGAAGCACCGCTGACATGCGGTAATGTTTGCGGTGCGCCCGGGCGATTAGCTCAGTGGGAGAGCGCTTCGTTCACACCGAAGAGGTCACTGGTTCGAACCCAGTATCGCCCACCCGGACGGAAGGCCCGAGAAACCGCGAGGTTTCCCGGGCCTTCCGCGTATGTCCGCCCATGTCGTGGCGGACACCGCCCGCGGCTCTCACCGCATCCGGCCCAGGGCCTCCTTCACCCGCCGGGCGTCCCGCAGCCGCTTCTCGTACGTCGCGCCCACCGCGAGCAGCAGCACCCCGGCCGCCGCCGGTACCAGCCACCTCGGCAGCGCTCCCACCACCTGCACGACGTACGGGGCGAGTTCGTGCAGGCCGAGCAGGGCCAGCACCCCGCCGCCGAGGAGCAGCGGGGCCTGGAGGCGGGACCGGGCTCCGGCCAGCGTGACCGCGAGGGCGGCAAGCCCCAGCAGCAGCGGGCGCGTCCACCCCGGGTCGCCCCAGGCCGCAAGCAGGCTCGGCACCAGCGTGACCGCGAGCCCCACGCCGTACGCCGTCCAGGAGGAGACCTCGTGGCCGGGGGCGGCACGGCGCCGCAGCACCCCCACCGCCAGGGCCGGGAGCGTCACCGGCAGGGTGTACGCCTCCGGGGCGGTGACCTCCGACGCCGCCAGCCGCACCCAGGACGCCAGCACGAAGAGCACCAGCGCCACGGCGCCCGCCACCTTCCGCCGCTCCGGCCGCACCGCCGTACCGGCGGCCAGTACCCCGGACAGCCCCAGCACCAGGGCGAGCGGCGCCGGGTCCGTGACCGCCAGGCCCACCGCCACCAGCGCGCCGAAGGCCCCGGTCAGCTCCACCGGCACCGCGACCGGCCGGCGCCGGAGCACCCTGCCGAGCGCCACCGTGACCGCCGGGACGACCAGCAGCAGCGGCGCTCCGCGCGAGGCGGAGAGTCCCAGCGACCCGACGGCTGCGGCGGTCAGCGCGATCCCGCCGAGGACGGCGGTGCAGGCGGCCACCGAGCGCGCCGGGAGCTCCGGCAGGCGGAGGGCCGCCGCGGCGAACAGCACCGTCAGCGCCGCCACCACGGCGTAGGTCGCCGCCTGGGAGTGCAGCGACAGCGCCGCCACGCTCACCGTGCCCGCCAGTGCGCAGCCGAGTGCCGCCGACCCGGCGGCGGACCGGGCCGGGCCCCGGGAGAGGCGCACCAGCAGCTCCAGCGCCCCCGCGACCAGCAGGGTTTCCAGCACCGCTCCGGCGGCGTACGGGACGTCCGCGACGGCCGCCGCGACCAGCACCGCGCAGGCGGCCTGCGCCGGTACGGCCACCGGGGCCGCACTCCGCCACCAGGTCCAGAACGCCGGCGTCCGCGCGGCGGCCAGGACCTCCGCGTCCTTCGCCCCGGCGGGCCGGGCGACCCACCGGTGGGCCGTCGCCCCCAGGGCGGCCACCACCGCCAGGGCCACCGGCGCGGCCATCGTCCACGACGGGGGGACGGGCCCGCCGAGCACGTCCCGCAACCCCTCCGGGGCGCCCGCCCACACCCGCGTACCCCCCGAGAGCGGGCCCACCAGGACCGCGGCCACCCAGGGCACCGTCCAGAGCAGCGTCCCCGCGACCACGGCCGCCACCGCCGCGTCCACACCCCGTCCGGCCGCCCCCGCCGACAGCACCCGGTCCACCGGCGGGCGCGCCGCCGACAGCCGGGCCACCGCCAGGAACGCGATCCCCGCGAGCAGATACGCCACGACGGCCCACTCCGACGGCAGCGCAGCCCGCACCACCCCGCCGGTGCCCGCCACTCCGGCGAGAGTGCCGACGAGTCCGCAGGCCGTCGCGAGGCCGGCCGGCACCCGGCCCACGGCGAGCAGCGCGGCGGCCCCCGCGAGCACCAGCAGCGCCCCCGGGGCGATCGCCGCGACCGGGCCCCCGGCCATCAGTGACCGGACCAGGGCCAGCAACAGCGCCCCCGACCCGGTGACCGCGAGGCAGACCGCGGCGGTGATCCGCACCCCGGACCGGACCGCCCGGACCGCGAGCACCCCGTCCAGCACCGCCGTGACCAGCAGCGCCCACCCGAAGGCGAGGGCCGGAGCGCCGACGGCCACGCAGCCCAGCACCAGTGGCAGCTGACCCGCCACCACCGCCGCCGGAACCGGCAGCACGGGCCGGCCCGGCGTCAGGCCGTATCCCGCCCAGAGCGCCGCGAGCGCGGCCGAGGCCGCGGCGGCGAACGCCGCGCCGCCGGTGCCGGGGAGCGCCACCGCGTGGAGGGCGTAGGCGTCGAGGAGCGTCAGGACGAGCCCGAACGCGCCCAGCGCCTCCGCCGTGGCCCGCAGCCCGCGCCGCCGCAGCGGGACCGGGGCGACGAGGGCGGCGGCCGTCACGGTGGCCAGTACGGCCGAACGGCCGCCGATGCCCATCGAGCCCCAGCTGAACAGCGTGAACGCGATGGCGGCGACCGCGAGCAGCAGCCCGCCGAGGGCGAGGAGCACGTTCTGCGCGCCGCGCCCGGACGGGGTCCGCGCCGGGACGGGCGCGCCCCAAGCGGGCGTCGGGGAAGCGAAGGCCGTGTGCGTGCGCGCGGAGCCGGCCGAGGCGCGCACGGCTTCGACCAGCCAGGCGCGGCGAAGGAGCAACTGCGCCCGGCGGGCGTCCAGATGGGCCAGTTCACGGTCGAGGAGCGCCAATTCCTCGGCGGGCGGCGGGACATGTTCCATGCCCGGAGTGTCGGGCCCGGACCGGGGTGCGTACATGTGTTCAGGTACTCACTTCCGGGAGTGAGTACCTGGGGCGGTCGACGCCGGGGCGCGTCAGACTGGCTCCATGAATCCGAACCACTACCGGTTCACCAGCCTGTGGGACCTCCCGGCGCCCCCCGCCGCCGTCCTCGCGGTGCTGGAGCGGGGCGAGGAGTACCCGCGCTGGTGGCCGCAGGTCCGCGAGGTGGCCCAGGTGGACGCGACCACGGGACGGGCGCGCTTCCGCTCCGTCCTGCCGTACGACCTGGTCGTCACCGTCGAGCAGGGCCGGCGCGATCCGGAAGCCGGCGTTCTCGAAGTGTCCATGCGGGGCGATCTGGAGGGCTGGGCCCGCTGGACCGTCACTGGCAGGGGTGACGGCAGCCGCGTGCGGTACGACCAGGAAGTCGAGGTCCGCAAGCGGCTGATGCGGCTGCTGGCACCCGTCGCCCGGCCCGTCTTCCGGGCCAACCACGCCCTGATGATGCGCTCCGCGAGGCGCGGGCTGACCGCCCGGCTCGACGGTCGGTGACGGCCCGGCGGGGGCGGGTCGACGGCCCTTCGCGACGGGGACGTGGACGAACCGCGCCGAGCCCTGTATTGTTCAACCCGTTCCCGGGCGATTAGCTCAGTGGGAGAGCGCTTCGTTCACACCGAAGAGGTCACTGGTTCGAAACCAGTATTGCCCACCGGGAAAAGCCGGTCCGTCAGCAATGACGGACCGGCTTTCGCGCGTTCAGGCCCGTACCGGGAGGCGGGGCCGCCCGTTCACGCCGCGGCGGCCACCTCCGGACGCGGGCGCAGCGGCCACGCGGGGTCGACCCGCTCCGGGGTGCCGCTCCGGGCGAACCACGCCTCCAGCCCCCGCGCCTGCGCCGCGTGCCAGGCCACCTGGAGCGTGTGCAGCTCCGCCGGGCTCAGCCGCTCCAGCCGGGAGGTGAACCGCCGGCCCACGGCGCGCACCAGCTCCATCGAGGCCGCGGCGTCCGCCGCCGCGTCGTGCGCCCCGTCCAGCACCACCCCGTACAGCTCGCAGAGGTCGGTCAGAGTGCGGCGGCCCTTGCGGTAGCGGTCCAGCTGCTTGTCGAGCACCCGGGGATCGACCACGCACAGCGGCACGTGCTCCAGATAGTGCGTGAGCGAGGACGCCCGGTGCCGCTTCAGTTCGCGGTCCAGCAGCGTCAGGTCGAAGGGAGCGTTCATCACGACGAGCGGACGGCCCGTCGCGCACTGCTCGGCGAGCGACCGAGCGATCTCCTCCACCACCGGCGCCGGCCACCGGCCGTTGCGCTGCAGGTGGTCGTCGGTCAGTCCGTGGATCTCGGTCGCCCCGGGCGGCACCGGTATCCCCGGATTGATCAGCCAGCGGGTCACCCGGGCCCGCCCGCCTGCGGTGTCCTGGACGACCAGGGCGGCCGAAACGATCCGGTCCTCCTCGACGTCGACCCCCGTCGTCTCCGTGTCAAATGCGGCCAGCGGCCCCTCGAACCAGTGCATCATCCCCGAACTCCTCGCACCCGCACGGCAGATGGCGTGATGCCCCTGCCCGATATCGGTGATACCCGCAGTGTTTGCCTGATACGCCGTTTGCGGGCCGTCTCCTTCGGTGACAACACTTCTGACGGGAAAGGGAGTTGGCCGGTGCCGCTGCGCGGTGCCGGTCGTGGTGCCGGCCCCCGTCGGAGTTGAAGCACGCCCACGACCGGAGAACTGCACAGCCCGGAAGGCATACGGAGCCATGGCGCTCGCGCAGCCCGACCCGGGGAGCACCGCCCGTGCCGCGGACCGCGAGAGAGGTCTGCCGGCCGGGCGGACCGCCCCCCTGAGGGGCACCCTCGCCACCACCGCCTGCATGGAGACCCTTCAGGTGGGGTATCTCCACGCCGTGGCGGCAGCGGCCGGCTGCTCCCTCTCGCAGCCGTTTCCCGACAACGGCGTCGACTGGCACCTCAGCCACGGCGCCCCGGCCCACACCGTCGACGACGAAGTGACCGTCAAGGTGCAGCTCAAATGCACCTACCAGCTCCCGCCGCACCCCCGGGGCGGGACCTTTCCGTTCACCCTCGACAACGCCCACCTCGTGAAACTCGCCCGGACCCCCGTGTCCGTGCACCGCATCCTGGTCGTGATGATCGTGCCGCGCGCCCAGGACGACTGGCTCCGCGCCGGACACGACCGGCTCGACCTGCGGCACTGCTGCTACTGGATCAACCTGGCCGGCCACCCGGTGACCGGCCGGCTCAGGACAACCGTGCGCATCCCGACCTCGCGGATCTTCGACGACCGGGCGGTCTGCGAGATCATGGCCCGGGTCGGGGCGGGAGGGAGACCCTGATGCACCGGTCGATGGACGAACCCGTCGGCGGCGGGGCGGAGCAGGACCCCCGGGCCCACCCGGCCGAGATCCCGCAGGAGCGGCTCCTGCGGGCCGCGGGAGAAGCGGGCGAGGCCCCTGACCGGGGCGCGTCCGGCGCCCTGCCGGACCCGTCCGCCGTGGACCCCGCCGTCCTCGGCGCGCTCCTCGCCCGCCACGGCTGGTGCCTGCGCGGCGGCGCCGCCGGGCGCTACACCCGGTGGACCCCGCCCGGCCCGGCCGGCGGGCCCGCCAGCCTGCTGGTGCCCGCCACCGCCGCGTTCCCCGACAGCGAGGAACTGCTCGCGGAGGCGGTCGCGGCCCTCGCCCGCAGTGCCGAACCCTCCGCCCGGGACGTCCTCGTCGCCCTGGCCGTCCCCAGCGACGAGGTCCGCTGGCGGCGCGAGGTCCCCCAGGGGGCGCCGGCCGCCGCCGGGGCCGCCGGAGCGGCGGGCTGGGGAGAGGCGGAGGCGCTGCGCGCGGCGGCCCTGCGCGTCCTGCTGGCCGGCTCCCTCGCCGTACGCGGCCCGGCGGGCCACCACGGGGCCCGCCACCGCAGACGGGCCCGGGCCGCCCTGGACGACGTACTGATCGGCCCGGCCCCGGGCGGACGGCGGCTCACCGCCTTCCTCCCCGTCGCCTCCGGCCGCGCCGTCGCGGGGCGGCTCTACCGGGCGCTGCACGCCGCCCGCGAGGCCGTCGACTACCAGCGGGCCACCGGCCGCATGGAGGCCTTCGACGCCGCCGTCCCCGCCGGTGTCAGCCGTGAGCTGACCGAGGCCCTGATCGCCCTGGTCCGCGGCTCGGAGGGGGCCAGGATCACCGTCGACTGGGCGCCCGCCCGCGGTGCGCCCGACGACTGCCCTGCCCGCCCCGAACCCGTCGACTTCTCCCCGGGCGACCTCCCCGCGCTCCGGCTGGCCGGCACCCGCTACCGCCAGGAGGAGCCCTCCTTCCCGGTCCGGATCACGGGAGCCGTCGTACGGATGCGCCGCTCCGGACCGCGCGGCCCCGGGACCGTACGGCTGCGCGTCCTCGCGGGCGCCGAGGTGGCGCACGTGCGGGTCGAGCTGGACGAGGAGGCGTACCGCATCGCCGGGCACGCCCACCTCGTCGGGCTGCCGCTGCGGGTGGAGGGGGTGCTGGAGAGCCGGGGCGGTTTCCGGCGCCTCACCGGCGCCACCCAGGTCGCGCCGGTCCAGGTCGACGAGGCGGAGCGCGACCGGCTGATGAAGGCGCTCCAGGAGAACCTCGACTGGTTCGAGGAGGCGTGCGCGGGGGACGAGGCGTAGCTCCCGTACGGGCCGCCGCCCCGGACCGAGGGGCCGTCGTCCGTCGCGGGAGAAGAACGCAATGTGAATTAGGTAGCCCGTCTCGGTACGATCCCTGGAGCACGCGCAAGCAATGCGGTGCGCCCCCTGAGTCAGGAGAGACCGGTGTCAGACGTCCGTGTGATCATCCATCGCGATTCCGAGCGGGAAGAGCACGTGGTGACGACGGGCACGACGGCCGCGGAGCTCTTCCCCGGACAGCGCTCGGTCGTCGCCGCCCGCGTCGACGGCGAGCTGCGCGACCTCGCCCACGTCCTCCAGGACGGCGAGAGCGTCGAGCCCGTGGAGATCTCCTCCGAGGACGGCCTCAACATCCTGCGCCACTCCACCGCGCACGTGATGGCCCAGGCCGTGCAGGAGCTCTTCCCGGAGGCCAAGCTCGGCATCGGCCCGCCGGTCAAGGACGGCTTCTACTACGACTTCGACGTCGAGAAGCCGTTCACGCCCGAGGACCTCAAGGCCATCGAGAAGAAGATGCAGGAGATCCAGAAGCGCGGCCAGCGCTTCTCCCGCCGCGTCGTCACCGACGAGGCCGCCCGCGAGGAGCTGGCCGCCGAGCCGTACAAGCTGGAGCTCATCGGCATCAAGGGCTCGGCCTCGTCCGACGACGGCGCCGACGTCGAGGTGGGCGGCGGCGAGCTGACCATCTACGACAACCTGGACGCCAAGACCGGCGACCTGTGCTGGAAGGACCTCTGCCGCGGTCCGCACCTGCCGACCACCCGGTTCATCCCGGCGTTCAAGCTGATGCGCAACGCCGCCGCGTACTGGCGCGGCAGCGAGAAGAACCCGATGCTCCAGCGCATCTACGGCACCGCGTGGCCCACCAAGGAAGAGCTCAAGGCGCACCTGGAGTTCCTGGAGGAGGCCGCCAAGCGCGACCACCGCAAGCTCGGCAACGAGCTGGACCTCTTCTCCTTCCCCGACGAGATCGGTCCCGGTCTCGCCGTCTTCCACCCCAAGGGCGGCATCATCCGCCGGGCGATGGAGGACTACTCGCGGCGCCGCCACGAGGAGGAGGGCTACGAGTTCGTCTACAGCCCGCACGCCACCAAGGGCAAGCTCTTCGAGAAGTCCGGCCACCTGGACTGGTACGCCGACGGCATGTACCCCCCCATGCAGCTCGACGACGGGGTGGACTACTACCTCAAGCCGATGAACTGCCCGATGCACAACCTGATCTTCGACGCGCGCGGCCGTTCCTACCGTGAACTCCCGCTTCGTCTCTTCGAGTTCGGCACGGTCTACCGGTACGAGAAGTCCGGCGTGGTGCACGGCCTGACCCGCTCGCGCGGCTTCACCCAGGACGACGCGCACATCTACTGCACCAAGGAGCAGATGGCCGAGGAGCTGGACCGCACGCTCACCTTCGTGCTGAACCTGCTCCGCGACTACGGCCTGACCGACTTCTACCTGGAGCTCTCCACCAAGGACCCGGAGAAGTTCGTCGGCTCGGACGAGATCTGGGAAGAGGCCACCGAGACGCTGCGCCAGGTCGCCGAGAAGCAGGGGCTGCCCCTGGTCCCGGACCCGGGCGGCGCCGCCTTCTACGGCCCGAAGATCTCCGTGCAGTGCAAGGACGCCATCGGCCGCACCTGGCAGATGTCGACCGTGCAGCTCGACTTCAACCTGCCGGAGCGCTTCGACCTGGAGTACACCGGCCCGGACGGCACCAAGCAGCGCCCGGTCATGATCCACCGCGCCCTGTTCGGTTCCATCGAGCGCTTCTTCGCGGTGCTCCTGGAGCACTACGCGGGTGCTTTCCCGGTCTGGCTCGCGCCCGTCCAGGCGGTCGGCATCCCGATCGGCGACGCCCACATCCCGTACCTCCAGGAGTTCGCCGCCACGGCGCGCAAGCAGGGGCTGCGGGTCGAGGTGGACGCGTCCTCCGACCGGATGCAGAAGAAGATCCGCAACCAGCAGAAGGCCAAGGTCCCCTTCATGATCATCGCGGGTGACGAGGACATGGCCAACGGCGCCGTCTCCTTCCGCTACCGCGACGGTTCGCAGGAGAACGGCATCCCAGTCGACGAGGCCATCGCCAAGATCGCCAAGGCCGTCGAGGACCGCGTCCAGGTCTGACGGTTCCGCGTTCCGGCTCACGAGTACGGCCCCCGGCAGGCGTCAGCCCACCGGGGGCCGTTCCTCGTCCTCCCGCCGGAACACCTGGAGCAGCCACGACGAGAAGGACCCCGTCACCGCCCCCAGCAGCGCAAGACCGCAGGCCATCAGCCCCGCCGCGACGACCCGGCCCTCCGGGGTGACCGGCACCGCGTCCCCGTAGCCCACCGTCGTCAGCGTCGCGCACGCCCACCAGACCGCGTCGCCGAACGTGACGATGCTGGCGCCCGGCGCGGTGTGCTCCACGTGGTAGACGGTGAGCGCGGCGGTGACGCCGAGCAGGACCGCGGAGAGCCCGGCGTACGACATCACGCGGGCGTAAAGGCTCAGCCGCGGCTCGGCCCGGCGCTGCTGGACCGCCGTGTACACCTTCACCACGCGCAACGGCCGCAGCAGCGGCATCACCAGCACCAGGGTGTCCAGCCAGTGCGACCGAACGAAGCGGTGGCCCTGGCCGCTGAGCCGCACGCGCACGGCGTAGTCCACGACGAAGAGCGCCCAGGTCCCGTACACCAGCGCCAGCCCCACGTCCGGCCACGGCTCGCGGTCCCGGCCGGCCAGCACGTGGAGCGCGTACCCCGCGAGGAAGAACAGCGAGGCGATCGCCATGGGCACCTCCGCACGCGCCTCCCACCGGCCGAGCCGGGTCGCCGGGAGGGAAGGGGCGGAGCGGTCGCCCGTGGGGGCGGGGCGGTCGCTCGGGGGCTCGGGGCGGTCGCTCATGGCCGCAAGCATCCCGCCGCCGCCCGGGGCCGGGCCCCGGCGACACGCACGGCGGGGGTGACGCCATATGCTGAACCGCATGACGAGTGAGCCCGAGCAGCAGATCGGAGTGGGGACGCCCGACGCGTTCCAGCGCCTGTGGACCCCCCACCGGATGGCCTACATCCAGGGTGAGAACAAGCCGAGCGGCCCCGGCGCCGACGACGGCTGTCCGTTCTGTACGATCCCGTCCAAATCGGACGTGGACGGGCTCATCGTGGCACGCGGCGCACACGTCTACGCGGTGCTCAACCTCTACCCGTACACCGGCGGCCACCTCATGGTCGTGCCCTACCGGCACGTCGCCGACTACACCGAGCTCGACGGCCCGGAGACGCTCGAACTCGCCGACTTCACCAAGAGGGCGATGGTCGCGCTCCGCGCGGCCTCCGGGGCGCACGGCTTCAACATCGGCATGAACCAGGGCGCCGTCGCCGGGGCCGGCATCGCCGCGCACCTGCACCAGCACCTCGTACCGCGCTGGGGCGGCGACACCAACTTCATGCCCGTGGTGGGCCACACCAAGGTGCTCCCGCAGCTCCTCGGCGACACCCGCGCGCTGCTGGCCGACGCCTGGCCGGCCGCCTGACCGACCGCGCACGAGGAGGAGGGGCGCCCCGGCCGGGGCGCCCCTCCTCCTCCGTCCGCACCGGACTCAGGCGTCGTAGGAGTCGGCCTTCTTCGGCGCCGCGTCCTGGACCGCGCCGCTCAGCGACATCGAGCGGCTGCTGAAGCGCTCCGTGTCCACGCCGTTCTCCTTCAGCACCCGCAGCGCCGCCGAGTGGACCACCCGCAGCACCGGGGTGGCGGCGCGCAGCGCGTCGTCCGCCATGAAGCGGTGGTTCCACGGCTGCGAGGCCCAGGCGTGCCGCATTCCGAAGGGCTCCGGCAGGCTGATCTTGCCGCCGAGGTAGTCCAGCAGCGGCGGATACCAGGTCAGCGGGGCGCGCAGCGCGAGGCGGACCACCTCCTCCGGCTCGACCAGCGGCAGGTTGATCTTGCGGGTCTCCCAGAAGCGGACCGTCTTGTTGACCGTCTTCGTCTTCGCCGCCGGCTTCGAGAAGAAGAGCGAGTGGACCGGACCCAGCGCGTGCCCGGTGACCTCGATGCGCAGCGTCTCGTGGAGCACCGTCACCGTGATCATCATCGTCAGCACCAACTGGCCGTCCCAGAGCGTGAACTGCACGCCCAGGTAGTGCCGGGCGCCGCTGCCGAACTGCTGGTGGTTGCAGATGCGCTGTATCTCGTGCGGCTTGACCTGGAAGGTCGCCACGTCCTCGCCCGCCGGACGGGAGACCGAGTCCGCGTTCTCGCCCACCGGGGAGACGATCCAGTGCTTCACCGAGGGCTTCGGGAAACCACCGCTGTTCAGCGGGCCGCGCTCCAGCATCTGCAACTGGTCGTGGATCGCGCGGATCACGTCCCAGCTGCGGAACTGGTGGAATTCCTTGGTGGGGTCGGCCGAGACCAGCTCCTCCGCCAACTGCCAGCTGCCCCACCGGGTCCCCATGCCGAGAATGCCCTTGGGGCCCGCGTAGAAGACCGAGTTCGACTGCTGCTCGGCCGCGAGCTTCTCCAGCGACTGGCGCAGCGCCTCACGGGCGGTCTCGTTCGGGTTCTTCGGCACCGCGTCCGGGATCTTGGCGCTGATCCCGCCGCCCGAGAGCAGCCCCTCCCAGCGGACCCGCATGTCCTTCGCCGAGTTCTCCGCGATCCGCTTGGCGATCAGCCAGCCGACCACCGGGGCGACGATCGCCCCGCGCAGATAGAGGCCCAGGAACCCGCCGACCGGCAGCGCGATCAGTGCCACCACCGCCAGACCGCCGATGACGACCAGCACGACCGTGCCCAGCGCCTTGAACGCCGAGTCCTTCGACTTGTCGAGGGCGTCCCGCAGCCGGAAGGCGATGATCCACAGCAGCAGCCCGGGCAGGAACAGCACCCCGCACACCAGCGTCACCAGGGTCAGCCGGGTGTCGCGCTCCTTGCGCAGCCGGGACGCCGACAAGCAGTGCTCCACGACGGTCTGCGGGTCCATCCCGAACGACTGGATCAACGCTCCGCGCGCGCCGCCCAAGGTGCGCTCCTGGACCGCGCGCGAGAACGCCTCGCCCAGATTGGGCTTGAAGTAGTTGGCCTTGAAGAACTTCGAAGAACCCGCCGACACCGAGGACTTGTGCCACTCGTTGTCCGCCTTGAGGATCTCCTCCACCGGGCTGTCCCGGTACGCGGCCGAGGCCAGGGCGTTCGTGGCCACCGCCCCGGCGCTCGCGCCCTGGATCGGGATCTGCGCTCCGGGAGAAAAGTCGAATCCGTCGCTGGCCACCGTTCGCCCCCACTCGCCGCATTGTCCGCTCCTGCGGGTGTGCCCAACTACCGTACGCGGCACACCTTCTGAGCTGCGCCCACAGCGTAGCGTCCGAACGCCCCCACCGCCCGTCACCGAGAGCGGCGCCGGGGTGATTGCGACGACGCGCCGTCCGAGCGCCCCCCGGGCCGCACCCGACGGCGGTCGTCGGGCGGGCGGAATCCGGCGGGGTGCGTCGCACCGCGGCGTACCGCACCGGACACCGGCCCCCGGTCCGGCGAGCAGGGGCGGACACGGCCCGGCGACGCGCAGGGAGTGCGGGACGGGTGCCCGTCCGATGGACCGGCCGCGTGGTGACTACGATGGGCCAGCCGGTGGCCGAAGGGGTCGCACGGCCCACCGACCCCTCAGGGAAGGCCATGCTGAACAAGTACGCGCGTGCGTTTTTCACGCGTGTCCTCACGCCGTTCGCCGCTCTGCTGCTCCGCCTCGGGGTCAGTCCCGACGCGGTCACCCTGATCGGCACGGCCGGAGTGATGGCCGGTGCGCTCGTCTTCTTCCCCATGGGGGAATTCTTCTGGGGCACCATCGTCATCACCGTCTTCGTCTTCTCGGACCTGGTCGACGGGAACATGGCACGCCAGGCCGGGATCTCCAGCCGCTGGGGCGCGTTCCTCGACTCGACGCTCGACCGGGTCGCCGACGGCGCCATCTTCGGCGGCTTCGCCCTCTGGTACGCGGGCAACGGCGACAACGACATCATGTGCGCGGTGGCGATCTTCTGCCTCGCCAGCGGCCAGGTCGTCTCGTACACCAAGGCCCGCGGTGAGTCGATCGGCCTGCCCGTCGCCGTCAACGGCCTCGTCGAGCGCGCCGAACGCCTGGTGATCTCGCTGGTCGCCGCCGGCCTCGCCGGACTCCACGGCTTCGGCGTCCCCGGCATCCAGATCCTGCTCCCGATCGCGCTGTGGATCGTCGCGGCGGGCAGCCTGGTGACCCTCGTCCAGCGCGTGGTCACCGTGCGCCGCGAGTCCGCCGAGGCGGACGCGGCGGCTGCCGCGGAAGCGGGCACGGCGGGTCGGGGGACCGAGGACGGCCGGTGAGCGCACCCGGCACCGACCTCAGGGAACGACTGACCGACGGGCTCTACGGGCTCGGCTGGGGCGCGGTGAAGAAGCTGCCCGAACCGGTCGCCCGCGCCCTCTTCCGTACCCTCGCCGACCAGGTGTGGAAGCGGCGGGGCAAGAGCGTGCTGCGGCTGGAGTCGAACCTCGCCCGCGTCGTCCCCGACGCCTCCGAGGCCCGGCTCGCCGAACTCTCCCGGGCCGGGATGCGCTCGTACATGCGCTACTGGATGGAGTCGTTCCGGCTGCCCGCCTGGAGCCCGGAGCAGATCAGGGAACGCATCGACGTCACCGACGCCCACCTCCTCACCGAAGGCCTGGACGCCGGACGCGGAGTCGTCCTCGCCCTGCCGCACCTCGGGAACTGGGACCTGGCCGGAGCCTGGGTCACCACCGACCTCAAGGTCCCCTTCACCACGGTCGCCGAACGCCTCAAGCCCGAGACCCTCTACGACCGCTTCGTCGCCTACCGCGAGAGCCTCGGCATGGAGGTGCTGCCGCACAGCGGCGGCGCCGCCTTCGGCACGCTGGCCCGCCGGCTGCGCGCGGGCGGCCTCGTCTGCCTGGTCGCCGACCGGGACCTGTCCGCCTCCGGCGTGGAGGTCGACTTCTTCGGCGCCCGCGCCCGGATGCCCGCCGGTCCGGCGCTGCTGGCCCAGCAGACCGGGGCGCTCCTGCTCCCCGTGACGCTCGGTTTCGACGACACCCCCGTCATGCGGGCCCGGGTCCACCCGCCCGTCGCGGTGCCCGAGGAGGGCACCCGGGCCGAGCGGACCGCCGCCATGACCCAGGCCCTCGCCGACGCCTTCGCCGAAGGCATCGCCGCCCACCCGGAGGACTGGCACATGCTGCAACGGCTCTGGCTCGACGACCTCGACACCGCGGGCGGCACGGCCGAGGGGACGAAGGCCCCGTGAAGATCGGCATCGTCTGCCCGTACTCCTGGGACGTCCCCGGCGGTGTGCAGTTCCACATCAGGGACCTCGCGGACCACCTGATCCGGCTCGGCCACGAGGTCTCCGTTCTCGCCCCGGCCGACGACGACACCCCGCTGCCGCCGTTCGTCGTCTCGGCGGGCCGGGCCGTGCCGGTCCCGTACAACGGCTCGGTGGCCCGCCTCAACTTCGGCTTCCTCTCGGCGGCCCGGGTGCGCCGCTGGCTGCACGACGGCACCTTCGACGTCATCCACATCCACGAGCCGGCCTCGCCGTCGCTGGGGCTGCTCGCCTGCTGGGCGGCGCAGGGGCCGATCGTCGCCACCTTCCACACCTCCAACCCGCGCTCGCGCGCCATGATCGCCGCGTACCCGATCCTCCAGCCCGCGCTGGAGAAGATCAGCGCCCGCATCGCGGTGAGCGAGTACGCGCGCCGGACCCTGGTCGAGCACCTCGGCGGCGACGCCGTGGTCATCCCCAACGGCGTCGACGTCGCCTTCTTCGCCGACGCGGAGCCGAAGCCCGAGTGGCAGGGCGGCACCCTCGGCTTCGTCGGCCGCATCGACGAGCCGCGCAAGGGCCTGCCGGTCCTCATGAAGGCGCTGCCCGCGATCCTCGCCGCCCACCCCGGCACCCGGCTGCTGGTGGCCGGCAGGGGCGACGAGGAGGAGGCCGTCGCGTCGCTCCCCGAGGAGATGCGCTCCCGCGTCGAGTTCCTGGGCATGGTCAGCGACGAGGACAAGGCCCGGCTGCTGTCCAGCGTCGACGTGTACGTCGCCCCGAACACCGGCGGCGAGAGCTTCGGGATCATCCTCGTGGAGGCGCTGTCGGCGGGGGCCGCGGTGCTCGCCAGCGACCTCGACGCGTTCGCCCAGGTGCTGGACCACGGCACGGCCGGCGACCTCTTCGCCAACGAGGACGCCGACGCGCTGGCCGCGGCGGCGATCCGGCTGCTCGGCGATCCGGAGCGGCGGGCCGGACTCAGCGAGCGGGGGAGCGCGCACGTGCGCCGCTTCGACTGGTCGACCGTCGGCGCCGACATCCTCGCGGTGTACGAGACGGTGGCCGACGGCGCCGCGTCCGTGGCGGCCGACGAACGCGCGACCGGGCTGCGGGCACGCTTCGGGCTCGTCCGGGACCGGGACGCGGTCCAGCCCAGGGACCGCGACGCCTCCCAGCCGTTCGGGCCGGCGGGGGACTGAGGGAGCCGGCGGGGGCGGCCGGTCCGGGCCCGCGCCGGCCGGTCGGGGCGGATGCCGGGCGACGGTAGCCTTTGCGCCCGTGACCGCAACCTTGATCTGGACCGTCGTCGCACTCGTCGCGATCGGCCTGTACCTCAGCTGGACCGCCGGGCGCCTGGACCGGCTGCACGCGCGGATCGACGCCGCCCGGGCCGCCCTGGACGCGCAGTTGCTGCGCCGCGCCTCGGTCACCCAGGAGGTGGCCACCTCCGGTCTCCTGGACCCCGCCGCCTCCCTCGTCCTGTACGAGGCCGCGCACGCCTCCCGCCAGGCGGAGGAGGACCACCGCGAGGTCGCCGAGAGCGAGCTGAGCGCCGCCCTGCGCGCGGTCTTCGGCGAGAGCGCCCAGGTGGAGTCCGTACGGGAGGCCCGGGGCGGCGAGGAGGCGGCGGACGAACTGGCCGCCGCCGTACGCCGGGTCCCGATGGCGCGGCGCTTCCACAACGACGCGGTGCGCGCCGCGCGGGCCCTGCGCTCGCACCGCACGGTGCGCTGGTTCCGGCTGGCCGGGCACGCGCCCTTCCCGCTCGCCTTCGAGATGGACGACACCCCGCCCCCCGCGCTGGCCGACCGCCCGGGCACCTGAGCGGGGACGCGGGGGCCTCCGGGCCGGCGCGGGGGGCGGCGACGCGTGGGTGGCGACGCGTCGGCGGGCGGTCCAAAACGATCCACCGCCTCCTCATTGGCCCTTGCTGTGGACTGGTCGTGGGGCGTTTGCTCGGCGGTGCAGGAAACCCGTAGTCCTTTCACCGAGTGAGGTCCCGTGTCCACGCTTCCCAGCACCCCGCAGTCCGCAGTGTCCGCCGGTTCTCCCGCGACCGGCACCGCCCGCGTCAAGCGCGGCATGGCCGAGCAGCTCAAGGGCGGCGTGATCATGGACGTCGTCGACGCCGAGCAGGCGAAGATCGCCGAGGACGCGGGCGCGGTGGCCGTGATGGCCCTGGAGCGCGTGCCGGCCGACATCCGCAAGGACGGCGGCGTGGCCCGGATGTCCGACCCCAACATGATCGAGGAGATCATCGGGGCCGTCTCCATCCCCGTCATGGCCAAGTCCCGCATCGGCCACTTCGTGGAGGCCCAGGTCCTCCAGTCCCTCGGCGTCGACTACATCGACGAGTCCGAGGTCCTCACCCCGGCCGACGAGGTCAACCACAGCGACAAGTTCGCCTTCACCACCCCGTTCGTCTGCGGCGCCACCAACCTGGGCGAGGCCCTGCGCCGTATCGCCGAGGGCGCCGCGATGATCCGTTCCAAGGGCGAGGCCGGCACCGGCAACGTCGTGGAGGCCGTCCGCCACCTGCGCCAGATCAAGAACGAGATCGCCCGGCTGCGCGGCTACGACAACAACGAGCTGTACGCCGCCGCCAAGGAGCTGCGCGCCCCGTACGAGCTGGTCAAGGAGGTCGCCGAGCTCGGCAAGCTCCCCGTGGTGCTCTTCTCCGCCGGTGGTGTCGCCACCCCCGCCGACGCCGCGCTGATGCGCCAGCTCGGCGCCGAGGGCGTCTTCGTCGGCTCCGGCATCTTCAAGTCGGGCGACCCGGCCAAGCGCGCCGCCGCCATCGTGAAGGCCACCACCTTCTACGACGACCCCAAGGTCATCGCGGACGCCTCCCGCAACCTGGGCGAGGCCATGGTCGGCATCAACTGCGACACGCTGCCCGAGACCGAGCGCTACGCCAACCGCGGCTGGTAACCCCCGATGAGCGACACACCCGTGATCGGGGTCCTCGCCCTCCAGGGCGACGTTCGCGAACACCTGATCGCCCTGGCCTCGGCGGACGCCCTGGCCAGGCCGGTCCGGCGCCCCGAGGAACTCGCCGGGGTCGACGGTCTCGTCATCCCCGGCGGTGAATCCACCACCATGTCCAAGCTCGCCGTGCTCTTCGGCATGATGGAGCCGCTGCGCGAGCGGGTACGGGCGGGCATGCCGGTCTACGGCACCTGCGCGGGCATGATCATGCTTGCCGACAAGATCCTTGACCCGCGCGCGGGCCAGGAGACCGTCGGCGGGATCGACATGATCGTGCGCCGCAACGCCTTCGGCCGCCAGAACGAATCCTTCGAGGCCTCGGTCACCGTGCGGGGCATCGAGGAGAGTGCGGACGGACCGGTGGAAGGCGTGTTCATCCGGGCGCCCTGGGTGGAATCCGTGGGCGCCTCGGTGGAGGTGCTGGCCGAACACCGCGGGCACATTGTCGCGGTACGGCAGAAAAACGCCCTGGCGACTTCGTTCCACCCGGAATTGACCGGCGACCACCGGGTCCACGCCCTCTTCGTCGAGATGGTGCGCGCAGTGCTCTGACCGATCCCGGTAGGATCTCTCGGGTTCGGATCGATTTTGGTGACGCGAAGGAGAAGGCAGATGTCCGGCCACTCTAAATGGGCTACGACGAAGCACAAGAAGGCCGTGGTTGACGCCAAGCGCGGCAAGCTCTTCGCGAAGCTGATCAAGAACATCGAGGTCGCGGCCCGCTCCGGCGGCGTGGACCCCGACGGCAACCCGACGCTCGTCGACGCCATCCAGAAGGCGAAGAAGAGCTCGGTCCCGAACAAGAACATCGACTCCGCGGTCAAGCGCGGCGGCGGTCTCGAAGCCGGCGGCGCCGACTACGAGACGATCATGTACGAGGGCTACGGCCCCAACGGTGTCGCGGTGCTCATCGAGTGCCTCACCGACAACCGCAACCGCGCCGCCTCGGACGTGCGCGTGGCGATGACCCGCAACGGCGGCTCCATGGCCGACCCGGGCTCCGTCTCGTACCTGTTCAACCGCAAGGGCGTCGTCAACCTGCCCAAGGGCGAACTGACCGAGGACGACGTGCTGGGCGCCGTGCTCGACGCGGGTGCCGAAGAGGTCAACGACCTCGGCGACACCTTCGAGGTCGTCAGCGAGGCCACCGACATGGTCGCGGTCCGCACCGCGCTCCAGGAGGCGGGCATCGACTACGACTCCGCCGAGGCCAGCTTCCTGCCGACCATGCAGGTCGAGCTCGACGAAGAGGGCGCCCGCAAGATCTTCAAGCTCATCGACGCGCTGGAGGACAGCGACGACGTGCAGAACGTCTTCGCCAACTTCGACGTCTCGGACGAGGTCATGGAGAAGGTCGACGCCGCCTGATCCGGTCCACCCGGAAGCGGTACGCGGCACGGGCCGACGGGGACACACCCCCGTCGGCCCGTCGCGTTGTCAGAGCCGCCCGATAGCCTGCCAGAACAGTTGACCGAGCGGTGAGGACAGGGGGCGTACCGTGCGCGTACTCGGTGTGGACCCGGGGCTGACCCGGTGCGGAGTCGGCGTCGTCGAAGGCGTCGCGGGCCGCCCGCTGACCATGATCGGCGTCGGCGTGGTGCGCACCCCGCCCGAAGCCGAGCTCGGCGACCGCCTGGTCGCGGTCGAGCGCGGCATCGAGCAGTGGCTCGACGAACACCGCCCCGAATACGTCGCCGTCGAGCGCGTGTTCAGCCAGCACAACGTCCGTACGGTGATGGGCACCGCCCAGGCCAGCGCGGTCGCCATGCTCTGCGCGGCCCGGCGCGGCATCCCCGTCGCCCTGCACACCCCCAGTGAGGTCAAGGCCGCCGTCACCGGCTCCGGACGCGCCGACAAGGCACAGGTCGGCGCGATGGTCACCCGGCTGCTCCGGCTCGACGCCCCGCCCAGACCCGCCGACGCCGCCGACGCCCTCGCGCTCGCGATCTGCCACATCTGGCGGGCCCCCGCGCAGAACCGGCTCCAGCAGGCCGTCGCCGCCCATCGCACGCTGAAAGGCCGCACCGCATGATCGCCTTCCTCTCCGGCCCGGTGGCCGCCCTCTCCCCGGCCACGGCCGTCATCGAGGTCGGCGGCATCGGCATGGCCGTCCAGTGCGCCCCGCGCACCCTGGCCGATCTCCGGATCGGCCAGCAGGCCAGGCTCGCCACCTCCCTCGTCGTGCGCGAGGACTCCCTCACGCTCTACGGCTTCGCCGACGACGACGAGCGCCAGGTCTTCGAACTGCTCCAGACCGCCAGCGGAGTCGGCCCCCGGCTCGCCCAGGCCATGCTCGCCACCCACAGCCCCGACGCGCTCCGCCAGGCCGTCTCCACCGGCGACGAGAAGGCCCTGATGGCGGTCTCCGGCATCGGCAAGAAGGGCGCCCAGAAGCTTCTGCTGGAGCTCAAGGACCGGCTCGGCGCCCCCCGCGGCGCCCACATCGGCCAGCAGGCCCCCGCCGCGGCCGTCGCCGACTGGCGCGAGCAGCTCCAGGCCGCCCTGATCGGCCTCGGCTACGCCGCCCGGGAGGCGGACGACGCGGTCTCGGCCGTCGCCCCGCAGGCCGAGGCGGCCCTCGCGGACGGCGTCCGGCCCCCCGTGCCGCAGCTGCTGCGCGCCGCTCTCCAGACCCTCAACCGCACCCGCTGACCCGGCGCCGACCCCCGAGGCAGGACTGACCCGATGAACTGGGACGAGACCGGACCCGACACCGACGAGCGGGCGGCCGACGCGGCGGCGGCGTACGACGACCGGCTGGTCACCGGCGTCGCCGACGGCGAGGACACCGCCGTCGAAGCCGCCCTGCGCCCCAAGGACCTCGACGAGTTCGTGGGCCAGGAGAAGGTCCGCGAACAGCTCGACCTCGTCCTCAAGGCCGCCCGTGCCCGGGGTGCCACCGCCGACCACGTGCTGCTCTCCGGGGCGCCCGGTCTCGGCAAGACCACTCTTTCGATGGTCATCGCCGCGGAGATGAACGCGCCCATCCGGATCACCTCCGGGCCCGCCATCCAGCACGCGGGCGACCTCGCCGCGATCCTCTCCTCCCTCCAGGAGGGCGAGGTGCTCTTCCTGGACGAGATCCACCGCATGTCCCGGCCCGCCGAGGAGATGCTCTACATGGCGATGGAGGACTTCCGCGTCGACGTCATCGTCGGCAAGGGCCCCGGCGCCACCGCCATCCCCCTCGAACTGCCGCCCTTCACCCTGGTCGGCGCCACCACCCGGGCCGGCCTGCTGCCGCCCCCGCTGAGGGACCGTTTCGGCTTCACCGGGCACATGGAGTTCTACGCTCCCGCCGAACTGGAGCGCGTCCTCCACCGCTCCGCCGGACTCCTCGACGTGGCCATCGACACCGCGGGCGCCGCCGAGATCGCCGGCCGCTCCCGGGGCACCCCCCGCATCGCCAACCGCCTGCTGCGCCGGGTCCGCGACTACGCCCAGGTCAAGGCGGACGGCGTGATCGACCGGGACGTCGCCGCCGCGGCCCTCCAGGTGTACGAAGTCGACGCCCGCGGACTCGACCGCCTCGACCGGGCCGTCCTCGGCGCCCTGCTGAAGCTCTTCGGCGGCGGTCCCGTCGGCCTCTCCACCCTCGCGGTCGCGGTGGGGGAGGAGCGCGAGACGGTCGAGGAGGTCGCCGAGCCCTTCCTCGTACGCGAAGGACTGCTGGCTCGCACCCCGCGCGGAAGGGTGGCCACACCGGCCGCCTGGGCCCATCTGGGACTCGTTCCGCCGCAGCACGGAGCAAAGGGACAAGCGGGCCTCTTCGGGGCGTGATGCGTCACAGCTTGACCATTTGCGGAACCGGGGTGCGATGCTGGGCGTTGTTCCAGCGATGCGGACTCGCTTAGACTCCGCCGATGCCGCCCTTAAAGGTCGGTGTACCCACCCCCGTAGATACAGGCCGCATTTTTCAGCGCGGTCGTGCGAAGGAAATCCGTCCTGTGAGCATCCAACTCCTTCTCCCTGTCATCCTGATCTTCGGCGTCATGTTCATGATGACCCGGTCCCAAAAGAAGAAGCAGGAGGCCGCGCTGCAGATGCGCAACGAGATGCAGCCGGGGACCGGCGTCCGCACGATCGGTGGCATGTACGCCACGGTCAAGGAGATCCAGGAGGACACCGTCCTCCTGGAGGTCGCTCCCGGCGTCCACGCGGTCTACGCGAAGAACGCCGTCGGCGCCGTCCTGGACGACGCGGAGTACAACCGCATCGTCCACGGCGACACCGAGGAGCTCGACTCCCCGAGCGTTCCGGACGACGCCTCCTCGATCACCGACGGTGACGAGAAGATCGATCTGGAGAAGAAGTCCGCAGCCGACGACTCCGACGCCGAGGCGAAGGACGTCGAGGCGAAGGACGCCAAGGACGAAGGCGACACCGGCGCGAAGTAGTCGCACGGCACGGGGACACCGCCCACCCGCACGGGGCGCGGCGGTCTCCCCGGAACGTCCGGTCTTCTGCGGGGGCGGGTCCCCACAACACTTCGTGGCCGCTCGGGCGCGCACCCGGCGCGGAGCGGTTGGACAGGGAGAAACGAAAAGGTGGCAGCACCGAAGAAGGGCCGAGGGCCGGCCGGTGGCGGTCAGGGAAGGCCGGGGCGTTCCCTGGCTCTCATCCTGATCGTCATGGTCGCGCTCGCTGGCGGGATGTTCCTGTCCGGCCACACCACTCCGAGACTGGGCATCGACCTGGCGGGCGGAACCTCGATCACGCTCCAGGCCAAGAGCCAGCCCGGCAAGCCGGACGCGATCAACGAGACCAACATGAACACCGCGGTCGGCATCATCGAGCGCCGTGTCAACGGTCTCGGCGTGTCCGAGGCCGAGGTTCAGACCCAGGGCTCCAGCAACATCATCGTGAACATCCCGAAGGGGACCAACTCCGAGCAGGCCCGGAAGCAGGTCGGTACGACCGCCCAGCTGTTCTTCCGGCCCGTTCTGACCGTCGAGGCCAGTGGCTCCGACGCCACCCCCTCGGCCTCCGCCACCCCCTCGGGCAGCGCCTCGCCGAGCGCTTCGGCGTCGGCTTCCGCGAAGGCCACGGACGGCGAGACGGCCAAGGACAGCGGGACGTCCGACTCCTCGGCCTCGCCCTCGCCGAGCGCCACCACCCAGGGCCGCGCCGTCACCGGAGCGCTGACCGAGGACGCCACCCCGAGCGCCTCGGCCTCCGCCGGGGCGACCGCCGCCACGGACGACGCCGCCGCGACCGACACCGCGTCGCCGAGCGCCTCCACCGACCCGGCGACCGCGAAGCTCCAGGCCGAGTTCGCCGCGCTCGACTGCTCCGACCCGAAGCAGCGCGCCGCCGCCGGCCAGGACGCCAAGGAGACGGACACGATCGTCGCCTGCGGTTCCAACACCCCGGGCAGCTACGAGAAGTACGTCCTCGGCCCGGCCGAGGTCTCCGGCGGCGACGTCGACAACGCCCAGGGCGCCATCGACCAGAGCACCGGCCAGTGGATCGTCTCGATGGAGTTCACCTCCAAGGGCGCCAAGAAGTTCAACAAGATCACGTCGACGCTGGCCCAGCAGACCTCGCCGATGAACCAGTTCGCGATCGTCCTCGACGGCGAAGTGGTCTCCGCTCCCTCGGTCGCCAGCGCGCTCAGCGCCAACGCCCAGATCTCGGGCAGCTTCACCCAGCAGGAGGCCGAGGACCTCGGCAACATCCTGTCCTACGGTGCCCTGCCGCTGACCTTCAAGGAGGCGAGCGTCACCACGGTGACCGCCGCCCTCGGCGGTGAGCAGCTCCAGGCCGGCCTGATCGCCGGTGCCATCGGTCTGGCGCTGGTCGTCATCTACCTGGTGGCGTACTACCGCGGCCTCGCGACCATCGCTCTGCTGAGCCTCCTGGTCTCGGGCATCCTCACGTACACGATCATGGCCCTGCTCGGCCCGGCCATCGGCTTCGCGCTGAACCTGCCGGCGGTCTGCGGAGCCATCGTGGCCATCGGCATCACCGCCGACTCGTTCATCGTGTACTTCGAACGAGTGAGAGACGAGATCCGTGAGGGACGCACCCTGCGGCCCGCCATCGAGCGTGCCTGGCCGCGCGCCCGGCGCACCATCCTGGTCTCCGACTTCGTGTCGTTCCTCGCCGCCGCCGTGCTCTTCGTGGTCACCGTCGGCAAGGTCCAGGGCTTCGCGTTCACGCTCGGCCTCACCACCGTGCTCGACGTCGTCGTGGTGTTCTTCTTCACCAAGCCGGTCATGACGCTGATGGGCCGGACGAAGTTCTTCTCCAGCGGTCACCCGTGGTCCGGGCTGGACCCGAAGCGGCTCGGCGCCAAGCCGCCGCTGCGCCGCTCGCGTCGTGTCAACTCCTCCACCGACCCGAAGGAGGCGTGAGATGTCGCGACTCGGCAGCATCGGCGCCCGGCTCTACCGAGGCGAGCTCGGCTACGACTTCATTGGTAAGCGCAAGATCTGGTACGGCATCTCGATCCTGATCACCATCACGGCCATCCTCGGCCTGGCGGTCGGCGGCCTGAACATGGGCATCGAGTTCAAGGGCGGCGCGGTCTTCACGACCGACACCAAGGCCAAGATCTCCACCTCCCAGGCCCAGGAAGCGGCGGTCAGCGCCTCCGGCCACGAGGCGATCGTGCAGGAGCTCGGCAACGGCGGTCTGCGCATCCAGATCACCGAGGTCGACACCGCCAAGGCCGACGGCATCAAGAACCAGCTCTCCGACGACCTCGGCATCCCCGCGTCGAAGATCAACGCCGACCTGGTCGGCCCGAGCTGGGGCGAGCAGATCGCCAACAAGGCCTGGACCGGCCTCGGGATCTTCATGGTCCTCGTGGTGGTCTACCTGGCCATCGCCTTCGAGTGGCGGATGGCCGTCGCCGCCCTCGTGGCGCTGATCCACGACATCACCATCACGGTCGGTGTCTACGCCCTGGTCGGCTTCGAGGTCACCCCGGGCACCGTGATCGGTCTGCTCACCATCCTCGGTTACTCCCTCTACGACACGGTCGTCGTCTTCGACTCCCTCAAGGAGGGCCAGAAGGGGATCACCAAGCAGACCCGCTTCACGTACAGCGAGATCGCCAACAAGTCGATCAACAGCACGCTGGTGCGTTCCATCAACACCACCGTGGTCGCGCTCCTCCCCGTCGCCGGCCTGCTCTTCATCGGCGGCGGCGTCCTCGGCGCCGGCATGCTGAACGACATCTCGCTGTCGCTCTTCGTCGGCCTCGCGGCCGGCGCGTACTCCTCGATCTTCATCGCCACGCCGCTCGTGACCGACCTCAAGGAGCGCGAGCCGCAGATGAAGGCGCTCACCAAGCGCGTTCTCGCCAAGCGGGCCGCCGCGGCGGCCAAGGGCGAGTCCGAGGAGAACGACGAGCCGCAGGACACCGTCACCGCGGGCGCCGGAGCCGGCTCCTCCGCCTCGGTGATCGGGCAGCGTCGCGAGACCGGTGGCAGCACCGGCCGCGGTCAGGGGAAGCACCGATGACCAGCACCGAATCCGTCCGGGAGCTGCTGCTCAGCCGCATCCGCGACGTACCCGACTACCCGAAGCCGGGCGTCCTCTTCAAGGACATCACCCCGCTGCTCGCGGACCCGGTCGCCTTCTCGGCGCTGACCGACGTCCTCGCGGAACTGTGCGTCAAGCACGGCGCCACCCGGATCGTCGGCCTCGAAGCGCGCGGGTTCATCCTCGCCGCGCCCGTCGCCGTCCGGGCCGGGCTCGGCTTCATCCCCGTACGCAAGGCCGGGAAGCTGCCCGGAGCGACCCTCCGCCAGGCCTACGACCTGGAGTACGGCACCGCCGAGATCGAGGTGCACGCCGAGGACATCACCGCCGACGACCGGATCATGGTCATCGACGACGTCCTCGCCACCGGCGGCACCGCCGAAGCCTCGCTGGAGCTCATCCGGCGGGCGGGCGCGGAGGTCGCGGGCGTCGCGGTTCTCATGGAGCTCGGTTTCCTCGACGGGCGGAGCCGTCTGGAGCCCGCCCTCCAGGGTGCTCCGCTGGAGGCACTGATCACCGTCTGATCACCCTCCGAACGGTTGGTACGACCACGCGCGGGCATCCGGGGAACAACCGGGTGCCCGCGCGCGTTGTCAGGGCTTCCACGGTCCCCGGACGAGGAGCCACCGGTGGCTCGATACCATGGCCTTCCGGGTAGTCCGGATACGCACGAGGAGTGCCCTTGCCAGACGAGGCCAACGCAGCCGGAGCGCCGCAGCCGGAGAAGCCCGCGGCAGGGTCAGCCGCGCCCTCTCCCACGGGCGGGGCTCCCACGGGACCCGGGACGCCGCCCACCGCACCGGACCCCACCGGGCCCGAGAAACGGCCCGCTCCCGCCCTTCCGGCGCCGCCCGCCTCGAAGAACCCGGCCAGGCCCGTGAAGCCGGCCACCCCGGCGGGCCAGCCCGGCCGCACCGGCGGCTCCTCCAACCGGGTACGCGCCCGCCTCGCCCGACTGGGCGTACAGCGCTCCAGCCCGTACAACCCGGTCCTGGAACCGCTGCTGCGCACCGTGCGGCAGAACGACCCCAAGATCGAGACGGCCACGCTCCGGCAGATCGAGCGGGCCTACCAGGTCGCCGAGCGCTGGCACCGGGGGCAGAAGCGCAAGAGCGGCGACCCCTACATCACGCACCCGCTCGCGGTCACCACGATCCTCGCCGAGCTGGGCATGGATCCGGCCACCCTGATGGCGGGGCTGCTGCACGACACCGTCGAGGACACCGAGTACGGCCTGGACACCCTGCGCCGCGACTTCGGCGACCAGGTCGCGCTGCTCGTCGACGGCGTGACCAAGCTGGACAAGGTGAAGTTCGGCGAGGCCGCCCAGGCCGAGACCGTCCGCAAGATGGTCGTCGCGATGGCCAAGGACCCCCGGGTCCTCGTCATCAAGCTCGCCGACCGGCTGCACAACATGCGCACCATGCGGTACCTCAAGCGGGAGAAGCAGGAGAAGAAGGCCCGCGAGACGCTGGAGATCTACGCTCCGCTCGCCCACCGCCTGGGCATGAACACCATCAAGTGGGAGCTGGAGGACCTCGCCTTCGCGATCCTCTACCCCAAGATGTACGACGAGATCGTCCGCCTCGTCGCCGAGCGCGCGCCCAAGCGCGACGAGTACCTCGCCATAGTGACCGACGAGGTCCAGTCCGACCTGCGGGCCGCGCGCATCAAGGCCACCGTCACCGGCCGGCCGAAGCACTACTACAGCGTCTACCAGAAGATGATCGTGCGAGGCCGCGACTTCGCCGAGATCTACGACCTGGTGGGCATCCGCGTCCTCGTGGACACCGTCCGCGACTGCTACGCGGCGCTCGGCACCGTGCACGCGCGATGGAACCCGGTCCCCGGCCGGTTCAAGGACTACATCGCGATGCCCAAGTTCAACATGTACCAGTCGCTGCACACCACGGTCATCGGCCCCAGCGGCAAGCCCGTCGAGCTCCAGATCCGCACGTTCGACATGCACCGCCGCGCCGAGTACGGCATCGCCGCGCACTGGAAGTACAAGCAGGAGGCCGTGGCCGGGGCCTCCAAGGTCCGCACCGACGTGCCCAAGAGCACCAGCGGCGGACGCAGCCAGGACACCGTCAACGACATGGCGTGGCTGCGCCAGCTCCTGGACTGGCAGAAGGAGACGGAGGACCCCAGCGAGTTCCTGGAGTCGCTCCGCTTCGACCTCTCGCGCAATGAGGTCTTCGTCTTCACGCCCAAGGGCGACGTGATAGCGCTGCCGGCCGGCGCGACACCGGTGGACTTCGCCTTCGCCGTCCACACCGAGGTCGGCTACCGCACGATAGGAGCGCGCGTCAACGGGCGGCTCGTCCCGCTCGAATCGACGCTCGACAACGGCGACCTGGTGGAGATCTTCACCTCCAAGGCGGCCGGCGCCGGGCCCTCCCGGGACTGGCTCGGCTTCGTCAAGTCGCCCCGGGCCAGGAACAAGATCCGCGCCTGGTTCTCCAAGGAGCGCCGCGACGAGGCCATCGAGCAGGGCAAGGACGCCATCGCCCGCGCGATGCGCAAGCAGAACCTGCCGATCCAGCGCATCCTGACCGGCGACTCCCTGGTCACCCTCGCCCACGAGATGCGCTACCCCGACATCTCGTCGCTGTACGCGGCGATCGGCGAGGGCCATGTCACCGCCGCCGGTGTCGTGCAGAAGCTGGTGCAGGCCCTCGGCGGCGAGGACGCCGCCAACGAGGACCTCGCCGAGAGCGCGCCGCCCTCGCGCGGCCGGAGCAAGCGCCGGGCGAGCAACGACCCCGGAGTCGTCGTCAAGGGCGTCGACGACGTCTGGGTCAAGCTGGCCCGCTGCTGCACCCCCGTGCCCGGCGACCCCATCATCGGGTTCGTCACCCGGGGCAGCGGCGTCTCGGTGCACCGCGCGGACTGCGTCAACGTCGACTCGCTGTCGCAGCAGCCCGAGCGGATCCTCGACGTCGAGTGGGCGCCGACCCAGTCCTCCGTCTTCCTGGTCGCCATCCAGGTCGAGGCGCTGGACCGCTCGCGACTCCTCTCGGACGTCACCCGCGTCCTGTCCGACCAGCACGTCAACATCCTGTCGGCGGCCGTGCAGACCTCCCGCGACCGGGTGGCCACCTCCCGGTTCACCTTCG
Organism: Streptomyces sp. NPDC060184; assembly: GCF_042728795.1. NCBI lineage: Bacteria > Bacillati > Actinomycetota > Actinomycetes > Kitasatosporales > Streptomycetaceae > Streptomyces > Streptomyces sp. NPDC060184. Next base: position 24,249 of record NZ_JBHWYX010000030.1, on the reverse strand, counting down.
AGATGGGCGACCCGAAGCACCTGGGCCACGTCCTGAAGGCCGTACGCGGCGTGGAGGGCGTCTACGACGTCTACCGGGTCACCTCGGCCCGGCGGCCGTAAGCCCGCGAAGCGGGGACGAAGAAGGGGCTCCCGTACGCACGACGCGTACGGGAGCCCCTTCTCGATGCCTGCCGGCCGGACCGTCAGCCGCCGAACTCCTCCAGGCCCTTCAGCGCCTGGTCGAGCAGCGCCTGACGGCCTTCGAGCTCACGGGCGAGCTTGTCGGCACGGGCGTTGTTGCCCGAGGCGCGAGCGGTGTCGATCTGACCGCGCAGCTTGTCCACGGCGGCCTGGAGCTGACCGGTCAGCCCTGCGGCACGCGCACGCGCCTCCGGGTTGGTCCGGCGCCACTCCGACTCCTCGGCCTCCTGCAGCGCCCGCTCCACGGCGTGCACCCGGCCCTCGACCTTCGGCCGGGCGTCACGCGGTACGTGGCCGATGGCCTCCCACCGCTCGTTGATGGACCGGAAGGCCGCACGGGCCGCCTTGAGGTCCGTCACCGGCACCAGCTTCTCGGCCTCGGCGGCGAGCTCCTCCTTGAGCTTGAGGTTCTCGCCCTGCTCCGCGTCCCGCTCGGCGAAGGTCGCGCTCCGCGCGGCGAAGAAGATGTCCTGGGCGCCGCGGAAGCGGCTCCACAGCTCGTCCTCGGCCTCGCGCTGGGCGCGGCCCGCCGCCTTCCACTCCGTCATCAGGTCGCGGTACCGGGCCGCGGTGTCGCCCCAGTCCGTCGACCCGGAGAGCGATTCGGCCTCGGCGGCCAGCTTCTCCTTGACCTTGCGGGCCTCCTCGCGCTGGGCGTCCAGCGAGGCGAAGTGGGCCTTGCGGCGCTTGGAGAACGCGGACCGGGCGTGCGAGAAGCGGTGCCACAGCTCGTCGTCCGACTTGCGGTCGAGCCTCGGCAGGCCCTTCCACGTGTCGACGAGAGCCCGCAGCCGCTCACCTGCGGAACGCCACTGCTCGCTCTGCGCCAGCTCCTCGGCCTCGGCGACCAGCTTCTCCTTGGCCTGCTTGGCCTCGTCGGTCTGCTTCGCCTTCTGGACCTTGCGCTCCTCGCGGCGCGAGTCGACCGTCGCGACGAGCGCGTCCAGCCGGGTGCGCAGCGCGGCGAGGTCACCCACGGCGTGGTGCTCGTCGACCTGCGTCCGCAGATGGTCGATCGCCGCCGTCGCGTCCTTGGACGACAGGTCGGTGGTCTTCACCCGCTTTTCGAGGAGGCCGATCTCGACCACCAAGCCCTCGTACTTGCGCTCGAAATAGGCCAGCGCCTCCTCGGGCGTACCGGCCTGCCACGATCCGACGACCTGCTCGCCCTCGGAAGTACGCACGTACACGGTGCCCGTCTCGTCGACACGGCCCCACGGGTCGCTGCTCACAGCGCCTCCTCCACCTGATACCTGCGAGGGGGTGGGCCCCCCGGGCATCGTCCACAGTTTCCTGGGGCGGGCAGCGCCCGCCCTGCACCACGCCAATCTAGGCGACCGGCGGCCCGGCTGTCCGCACTCAGCGCGGCTGGATTTCTCCGTTCCGGGCCGGTCGGGGCCCTTGCGGGCGTTCGAACCGGGCATTCGCGGCAACTCCGGCAAAACGGAGCCCCGGCCACCGGGTCGACCGGCCGCCGGGGCTCCGCGGAGCGGGGTGGCTCACTCCTTCTCGACGGTCACCTTCGACACGTTCACGGCCTTCTTCGGCGCACCGTCGGTGGCACCGCCGTCGACGCCTGCCTTGGCGATCTCCTGGACGGCCTTCAGCGAGGCGGCGTCCATCGTGCCGAACGGGGTGTACGTCGGAGGCAGCTTGGAGTCCTTGTACACGAGGAAGTACTGGCTGCCGCCGGTGTGCTCCTGGCCCGTGTTGGCCATGGCGACCGTGCCCGCCGGGAACGTCACCGTGCCGTCGGCGCCCGCCTTGCCGAGGGCGGTGAGGTTCTCGTCCGGGATGGTGTAACCGGGACCGCCGGTGCCGTCGCCGTTGGGGTCGCCGCACTGGAGGACGAAGATGCCTTCCGTCACGAGGCGGTGGCACTTCGTACCGTCGAAGAACTTCTTGTCGGCGAGGTACTTGAACGAGTTCGTCGTGTGCGGGGTCTTCGACGCGTCCATGGTGAACTTCAGGTCGCCCTGGTCGGTCTTGACGTCCATGGAGTACGTGGCCGTCTTGTCGATCGTGACCTCGGGCTCGGGCTCCGCGCTCTCGCTGGCGGTCGGCGACGGAGACGCGGACGCGCTCGCGGCGGCCTGGGCCTTCTTGTCGCTGTCGTCGTCGTTCCCCACGGTCACGTACGTGACCACGCCTATGACGACAACCACGGCAACCGCGGAGGAGATGATCGCGGTGAGCCGCCGCGTGCGCCGGCGCGCTTCCTCCCGCCGCTGCTGCTGCCGCTCGTACTTCTCCCGGGCGAGCTGCCGCCGCCGCTGATCGCTGCTGACCACCGGATGGTCTCCTTGTACGTTCGTATGTGTGGGGCCTGGGCTGCCCGTACCGTATATGGGTTAGCTGTGGAATGAGGAGCGCCGGTAGGCTCTGATCTGCCGCGCAGGCTGTCGCGGCCCCATTTCCACCGGACTGACCGCCGGACGGACGCCGGACCGGACCGCCGGCGCGTGCCGGACCGAGGGCCGGACCGACGCAGGACCGAACGAAGGACGATCGTGCTCATTGCCGGGTTTCCCGCCGGGGCCTGGGGGACCAACTGCTATCTGGTCGCCCCCGCCGCAGGCGAGGAGTGCGTGATCATCGACCCGGGCCACCAGGCCACCCAGGGAGTCGAGGACGCGCTCCGGAAGCATCGGCTCAAGCCCGTCGCGGTCGTGCTCACCCACGGACACATCGACCACGTCGCCTCGGTCGTCCCGCTCTGCGGCTCCCACGACGTGCCCGCCTGGATCCACCCCCGGGACCGCTACATGATGAGCGACCCGGAGAAGGCCCTCGGCCGCTCCATCGGCATGCCGCTCATGGGCGAGCTGACCGTGGGCGAGCCGGACGACGTGAAGGAACTCACCGACGGCGCGCGTCTGGAGCTGGCCGGAATGGAGTTCGGCGTCGCGCACGCACCCGGCCATACGAAGGGGTCGGTGACGTTCAGGATGCCCGAGACCGGCGACGTACCGCCGGTCCTCTTCTCGGGCGACCTGCTCTTCGCCGGCTCCGTCGGACGCACCGACCTGCCCGGCGGCGACCACGCCGAGCTGCTCGAGTCGCTGGCCCGCGTGTGCCTGCCGCTCGACGACTCGACCGTGGTGCTGTCCGGCCACGGCCCCCAGACCACCATCGGCCGCGAGCGCGCCACCAACCCGTTCCTGAACGGGCTGGACGCGCCGCGCCGCGGAATGTGACGAGAGTAAAAACCGTGAGTACTTTCCAGGCCCCCAAGGGCACCTACGACCTCATCCCGCCGGACTCCGCGAAGTTCCTGGCGGTCCGTGAGGCCATCTCCGCCCCGCTGCGCAGCTCCGGCTACGGCTACATCGAGACCCCGGGCTTCGAGGACGTGAACCTCTTCGCCCGCGGCGTCGGCGAGTCCACCGACATCGTCACCAAGGAGATGTACACCCTCACCACCAAGGGCGGCGACGAGCTCGCGCTGCGCCCGGAGGGCACCGCCTCCGTGCTGCGCGCCGCGCTGGAGGCCAACCTCCACAAGGCCGGGAACCTGCCGGTCAAGCTCTGGTACTCCGGCTCGTACTACCGCTACGAGCGTCCGCAGAAGGGCCGCTACCGGCACTTCTCACAGGTCGGTGCCGAGGCCATCGGCGCCGAGGACCCGGTGCTCGACGCCGAGCTGATCATCCTGGCCGACCAGGCCTACCGCTCGCTGGGGCTGACCGGATTCCGCATCCTGCTGAACTCGCTCGGCGACAAGGAGTGCCGCCCGGTCTACCGCGAGGCGCTCCAGGGCTTCCTGCGCGATCTCGACCTCGACGAGGAGACCCGCCGCCGCATCGAGATCAACCCGCTGCGGGTGCTCGACGACAAGCGGCCCGACGTGCAGAAGCAGCTCGGCGGCGCCCCGAAGCTCGGCGACTACCTCTGCGACGCCTGCAAGGCGTACCACGAGGAGGTGCGCGGTCTGCTGACCGCCGCCGGGGTCGCGTACGAGGACGACGAGAAGCTCGTCCGCGGCCTCGACTACTACACCCGCACCACCTTCGAGTTCGTCCACGACGGTCTGGGCTCGCAGTCGGCGGTGGGCGGCGGCGGCCGGTACGACGGTCTCTCCGAGATGATCGGCGGCCCAGCGCTGCCGTCCGTCGGCTGGGCGCTCGGCGTTGACCGCACCGTGCTGGCGCTGGAGGCCGAGGGCATCGAGCTGGACATCCCCGCCGCCACCAGCGTGTACGCGGTGCCGCTGGGCGAGGAGGCCCGCCGGGTGCTCTTCGGCGTGGTGACCGCGCTGCGCAAGGAGGGCATCGCCGCCGACTTCGCGTTCGGCGGCCGGGGGCTCAAGGGCGCGATGAAGAGCGCCAACCGCTCGGGGGCGCGGTACACGATCGTCGCCGGTGAGCGCGACCTCGCCGAGGGCCTGGTCCAGCTCAAGGACATGGAGTCGGGCGAACAGACGGCGGTGCCGCTGGACGGGATCACCGACGCGGTGCGCACGCGCCTCGCCTGAGCGGCGCGGCGGTACGCACACGGGAGGGGCGGCACGGTCGGACGTCCGGGCAGCCCCTCTTCCGTACCTCCGGGCCGGCCGCCCCTCCTCCACACCTCCGGGCCGGCCGGCCTGCCACCCCTCCTCCGCACCGCCCCGCGGTCAACCTCGCGTTCCGCGCGTCATTCGCCAGGGCGATACCGGTGCGCGTACGCGGTGGCGGCGGGTGACGTTTCGATCCGTCCCGCAGGGCGCGTCGCGCCACGCCAGAGCCGTGCACCCCACCCGTCCCCGGAGGAAAGGACGCCCGTCCGTCGCACGTCCTTATGCGGATCGAACGGTAGACCCGAACGGTGGTACGGCAGAATGACCGTGCCCGGTCGGACACTCAGCGATGGAACGGCGATATGACGACTGCAGCGGTAGATCACCACTCCTCGACCCAGGCCCGGAGCGGCGGTGGAAGGACCATCGGGAGCGGTCGCGCCCTCGCGCTGCTGCTGGTGATCACGGGGGCGGCCGGACTGCTGGCCGCCTGGGTCATCACCATCGACAAGTTCAAGCTCCTGGAAGACCCCAGCTTCACCCCGGGCTGCAGCCTCAACCCGGTGGTCGCCTGCGGCAACGTGATGAAGAGCGAGCAGGCGTCCGCCTTCGGCTTCCCGAACCCGATGATCGGACTCGTCGCCTACTCCGTGGTGATCGGCATCGGCATGGCGCTGCTCGCCGGAGCCCGGTTCCGCTCCTGGTACTGGCTCGGCCTCAACGCCGGCTGCCTCTTCGGCGTCGGCTTCTGCACCTGGCTCCAGTACCAGTCGCTGTACAACATCAACTCGCTCTGCCTCTGGTGCTGCCTGGCCTGGGTCGCCACGATCACCATGTTCTGCTACGTCACCATCCACAACGTGAAGCACCGCATCCTGCCCGCGCCGTCCTGGCTGCGGAATGCCCTGGTCGAGTTCCACTGGGCGCCCCCGGTGCTCTGGATCGGCATCATCGGCATGCTGATCCTGACCCGCTGGTGGGACTTCTGGACCAGCTGACCGGCCCCGCGCACCGCAGGCCGCCGTCCGGGCCCGGACGGCGGCCCCGACGCCCTGTCGGTGCGGTGGCTTAGGCTTCCTGACGTGGAGCCCGATCTTTTTACCGCAGCAGCCGAAGAACGCCAGGAGAAGGACCCGTCGAGCAGCCCCCTCGCTGTCCGGATGCGCCCCCGGGTCCTGGACGAGGTGGTCGGCCAGCAGCACCTGCTGAAGCAGGGCTCCCCGCTGCGCAGGCTCGTCGGCGAGGGCAGCGGCGGCCCGGCCGGCCCGTCCTCGGTGATCCTCTGGGGCCCGCCCGGCACCGGCAAGACCACCCTCGCGTACGTGGTCAGCAAGGCCACCAACAAGCGCTTCGTCGAACTCTCGGCGATCACCGCCGGCGTCAAGGAGGTCCGGGCCGTCATCGACGGCGCCCGCCGGGCCACCGGCGGCTTCGGCAAGGAGACCGTCCTCTTCCTCGACGAGATCCACCGCTTCTCCAAGGCCCAGCAGGACTCCCTGCTCCCCGCCGTCGAGAACCGCTGGGTCACCCTCATCGCCGCGACCACCGAGAACCCCTACTTCTCCGTCATCTCGCCGCTGCTGTCGCGCTCGTTGCTGCTCACCCTGGAGCCGCTCACCGACGACGACCTGCGCGCCCTGCTGCACCGCGCGCTCTCCGAGGAACGCGGACTCGGCGGCGCGCTGACCCTCACCGGGGACGCGGAAGCCCACCTGCTGCGCATCGCGGGCGGTGACGCCCGCCGCGCGCTCACCGCGCTGGAGGCCGCCGCCGGGGCCGCCCTGGCGAAGCACGAGCCGGAGATCACCCTCTCCACGGTCGAGGAGACGGTCGACCGGGCCGCCGTGAAGTACGACCGGGACGGCGACCAGCACTACGACGTGGCGAGCGCGCTGATCAAGTCGATCCGCGGCTCGGACGTGGACGCGGCGCTGCACTATCTGGCGCGCATGATCGAGGCGGGGGAGGACCCCCGGTTCATCGCCCGCCGACTGATGATCTCGGCCAGCGAGGACATCGGGCTGGCCGACCCGACCGCCCTGCCCACGGCCGTGGCCGCCGCCCAGGCGGTCGCCCTGATCGGCTTCCCCGAGGCGGCCCTCACCCTCAGCCACGCCACCATCGCGCTCGCCCTCGCCCCGAAGTCGAACGCCGCCACCCTGGCGATCATGGCCGCCCGGGAGGACGTCCGGAAGGGACTGGCCGGCCCGGTCCCGGCCCATCTGCGCGACGGCCACTACGCGGGAGCCGTCAAGCTGGGGCACGCCCAGGGGTACGTCTACCCGCACGACGTCCCCGGCGCCATCGCGGCCCAGGAGTACGCCCCCGAGGCGGTGCGGGGCCGCCAGTACTACACCCCCACCCGGTACGGCGCCGAGGCGCGGTACGCCGACGTGGCCGACCGGGTGCGCGAGCGCCTCGGCCGCACGGGCGGCGGCGACGCCGGCTGACCCGGGGAGCGTCGTCGACGTGCCGTACCGGAACAGGTCACACCCGCCCCCGGTACGAGCAGCTCCGAGGAGCAGGTAGTCTGTAGACGAGTTCGTGTGCGTTCGGGTTGCTGACGGCAGCCCGACGGTCTTCAAGCCCGCTGGGACGCGGCTGACCACGATCAGATCGGCCTTCCGTCGCTTACGGCACCCTCGTGCGTGCCGTCGCTGCTTCGTGACGTCCGTGATGTGTCGTGGTGTTCCCAGGGTGAGAAGCGCGATCTCCCCACTGAGGTAAACCCCTACAACGGAGGTCTGGAGAACGTGCCTAACCAGTCGCGTCCCAAGGTCAAGAAGTCGCGTGCCCTCGGCATCGCTCTGACGCCCAAGGCTGTCAAGTACTTCGAAGCGCGTCCGTACCCGCCGGGCGAGCACGGCCGTGGCCGCAAGCAGAACTCGGACTACAAGGTCCGTCTGCTGGAGAAGCAGCGCCTGCGTGCGCAGTACGACATCAGCGAGCGCCAGATGGCGCGCGCCTACGACCGCGCCAAGAAGGCCGAAGGCAAGACCGGCGAGGCGCTCGTCGTCGAGCTGGAGCGCCGCCTCGACGCCCTGGTCCTGCGTTCGGGCATCGCCCGCACCATCTACCAGGCCCGTCAGATGGTCGTTCACGGCCACATCGAGGTCAACGGTGGCAAGGTCGACAAGCCGTCGTTCCGCGTGCGCCCCGACGACATCGTCCAGGTCCGCGAGCGCAGCCGCTCCAAGGTCCCCTTCCAGGTGGCCCGCGAGGGTGGTTACGACACCGACGGTGAGACCCCGCGCTACCTCCAGGTGAACCTGAAGGCCCTGGCCTTCCGCCTGGACCGGGACCCGAACCGCAAGGAAATCCCGGTCATCTGCGACGAGCAGCTCGTCGTCGAGTACTACGCCCGCTGATCCAGGCGCAGCGCTCGCATCAGAGCTCGGGCCCGCCCCTCTCGGTCATCCGGGAGGCGGCGGGCCTTCGCGTTTCCCCGGGCGCCGGGACCTTCGCCGGAGGGCAGCCCTCCGGAGGCGGGGACCCCTCCGCGGGACCCGGGTGCCCGCCGGCCAGCGCGCGCCGGACCGCGTCGTCGAAGTCCAGCAGCGCCCCGGCCCGCACGGCGGTGTCGTAGGCGTCGTCCCCCAGCTCCCGGCGGGCCCGTCCGGCGCACTCCGCGCGCGGAGCGCCGTAGTGGGCCGAGCCGAAGACCGGCACCCCCACCGACGGCCAGATCGACGACGCGGCCCCCTGGAGCACGGCGGCCTCCGTCGCGTCGCCCTCCAGGACGGTCAGCAGCGCCAGCAGCTCCAGGCAGATGGCGGCGCCCAGCAGATCGTGGAACCGGTGGCCGGTGGCCAGCGCCTCCAGGACCATCCGGCGGCCCTGCTCGCGGCGGTCCCGCCTCAGTGCCACGTAGGCCAGGACGTAGAGGGCGTAGGCACGGACCCACCGCTCCCCGTGGTCCTCGCAGATCTCCGCCACTTCGCGGCAGTTGGCGGCGGCGTCCTCCAGGTCCCCCTGGAACACCCGCGCCATGCCCAGCTCCACCTGGGCCATCAGGACGTTGCTGTTCAGCTCGCCCACCTCCCGGTAGCGCCCCAGCGCGTCCCGCAGCAGCTCCTCCGCGCGCACCAGGTCGTCGGTGACCAGGGCCAGGCAACCCGTCCGGTGCACCGCGTACGCGGCAGCCGCCTCGTCCCCGGACTGCTCCGCCCCGTCCCGGCAGGCCTGGAGCGCGGAGACCGCGCCGATCGCGTCGCCCTGGAGCACCGCCACGTACCCGAGCACCCACTGCGCCTTCAGCCGCGCCGGATCGTGGCCGGCCTCCTCGTCGAGCACGTGCTCCAGCCAGTACCGGCCCTCGGCCAGCCGCCCGCAGCCGACCCAGAAGTACCAGAGGGTCCCCGCCAGGTACTGCGCGAGGTGGACCTCCTCCGACGACTCCAGCGAGCACTCCATCGCCCGGCGCAGGTTGGGGAGTTCGCACGCGATACGGGCCGCCACCACCTCCTGCCGGGGCGAGAACCAGTCCAGCTCGCACCAGGTCGCGAGCCCGAGGAACCAGTCCCGGTGCCGCCGTCGCAGGCGTTCCGCGTCCCCGGTGGCCGACAGCCACTGCGCCCCGTACTCGCGGATCGTGTCCAGCATCCGGTAGCGGGTTCCGGCGGGGGAGTCCTCGCGCACCACCACCGACTGGGCGAGGAGCGCGTCCAGCACGTCCAGCACGGTGTCGGCGGGCAGCTCCGGGCCGCCGCAGATGTACTCCGCGGCCTCCAGGTCGAACTGCCCGGCGAAGACCGAGAGGCGCGCCCAGAGCAGCCGCTCCGCGGGCGCGCACAGCTCGTGGCTCCAGCCGATCGCCGTCCGCAGGGTCTGGTGGCGCGGCGGGGCGCTCCGGCTGCCGCCCGTCAGCAGCCGGAACCGGTCGTCCAGCCGCTGGAGGATCTGCTCCGGCGCGAGCGCCCGCATCCGCCCGGCGGCGAGCTCCAGGGCGAGCGGAATCCCGTCGAGGCGCCGGCACAGCTCCCGTACGGTCTCCCGGACCGCCCCGGTGAGCGCGAAGCCGGGCCGGACGGCCTCGGCGCGGGCGGTGAACAGTTCCCATCCGTCCTCGTCGCCCATCGGCGCGAGCGGGTGCAGCACCTCGCCGTCCACCCGCAGCGGGAGGCGGCCCGAGGCCAGTACCCGCAGGCGCGGCGCCCGGCGCAGCAGTTCCTGGACCAGGTCCGCGCAGGCCTCGACGTGCTGCTCGTACCCGTCGAGGACGAGCAGCACCTCACGGTCGGCGAGATGGTCCAGCAGGATCGCCCGGGGCGGCCTGAGGGTGTGGTCGGTCAGCCCCAGCGCGTCGACCACCGCGTGCTCCAGCAGGTCGGGGTCGCCCAGGCCGGAGAGCTCGGCGAGCCCGACCCCGTGGCAGTACCGTTTCTCCACGAGTGCGGCGACGCGCACCGCACACCGGGTCTTCCCGACGCCGGCCACACCGACCACGGTGACCAGCCGGGATTCCTCCAGCAGGGAGCCGAGAGCGGCGAGATCGTCGTGGCGTCCGACGAAGGGGTTCAGCTCCGCGGGCAGCCCGCCGCGGCGGGGGGAGTGCCCGGAGCCCTGATCGTCGGGTTCGGGGGACCGGCCCTGAAGGCGTCGCATGAAACACGCAGAGTACTGGCTCGGAAGCGCTGCGTACAAACTTCTTCCCGGAACCCCTTCACGGCCACCGGTAATGCGGTACGGGGCGCGACGCCCGGCGCGATAGGCTCGTGGGCACGACGACTGGCCGGGTGACGGGTTCGCGCCCGGGCGCCGCGGCCGGTCGGAGCGGTGACAGGCCCCGCCGTCGGGGCGAGCGACAAGCAGGGAGCGGTGCACAGTGACCGGTGGAGAGGTGGCCGGGATCCTGGTGGCCGTCTTCTGGGCGATCCTGGTCTCGTTCCTCGCCGTGGTGCTGGTGAGGCTGGCCCAGACGCTCAGGGCGACCACCAAGCTCGTGGCGGACGTGACCGAGCAGGCCGTGCCGCTGCTCGCCGACGCCTCCGCGACCGTACGCTCCGCACAGACCCAGCTGGACAAGGTCGACGCCATCGCGTCGGACGTCCAGGAGGTCACCTCCAACGCCTCCGCCCTCTCCACCACCGTCGCGTCGACCTTCGGCGGCCCTCTGGTGAAGGTCGCGGCCTTCGGCTACGGCGTCCGCCGGGCCCTCGGCCGCCGGACCGCGGCGGAGCCCGCGCGTGAGGGCGTGGCCGCCCGCCGTACCGTGGTCGCCGGACGAACCGTGCCGTCCGCCCGCACGAAGCGGAGCGGGCGCAGCTCCCGCGGACAGAAGGACTGAAACCAGCGATGTTCCGCCGAACCTTCTGGTTCACCGCCGGCGCAGCCGCCGGCGTGTGGGCCACCACCAAGGTGAACCGCAAGATCAAGCAGCTCAGCCCCGAGAGCCTCGCGGCGCAGGCCGCGGACAAGGCGATCGAGACCGGTCACCGGCTCAAGGACTTCGCCCTCGACGTGCGCGAGGGCATGGTCCGGCGCGAGGCCGAACTCGGCGGAGCGCTGGGCCTGGACGCACCGGTCGACCCGGAGCTCCCCGTACGGCGCCACCGCGCCGTCCGAGCGGCCTCACCCGCGCACCGCGCGGACGAGGCCCCCCTGTACCGCACCCTCCCCTACAACTCGAACAACCGGAATGAGGACCACTGATGGAGTCGGCCGAAATTCGCCGTCGCTGGCTGAGCTACTTCGAGGAGCGCGGCCACACCGTCGTCCCTTCGGCGTCGCTCATCGCGGACGACCCGACTCTGCTGCTGGTCAACGCGGGCATGGTGCCCTTCAAGCCGTACTTCCTCGGTGAGGCCAAGCCGCCCGCCCCCCGCGCCACCAGCGTGCAGAAGTGCGTCCGCACCCCGGACATCGAAGAGGTCGGCAAGACCACCCGCCACGGCACGTTCTTCCAGATGTGCGGCAACTTCTCCTTCGGCGACTACTTCAAGGAAGGCGCCATCAAGCACGCCTGGGAGCTGCTCACCAGCTCCGTGGCGGACGGCGGCTACGGCCTGGAGCCGGAGAAGCTCTGGATCACCGTCTACCTCGACGACGACGAGGCCGAGACGATCTGGCGCGACGTGATCGGCGTGCCCTCCGAGCGCATCCAGCGCCTCGGCAAGAAGGACAACTTCTGGTCCATGGGCGTCCCCGGCCCCTGCGGCCCCTGCTCCGAGATCAACTACGACCGCGGCCCCGAGTTCGGCGTCGAGGGCGGCCCGGCCGTCAACGACGAGCGCTACGTGGAGATCTGGAACCTGGTCTTCATGCAGTACGAGCGCGGCGCCGGCGACGGCAAGGAGGACTTCCCGATCCTCGGGGACCTGCCATCCAAGAACATCGACACCGGTCTCGGCCTCGAACGCCTCGCGATGATCCTGCAGGGCGTGCAGAACATGTACGAGACCGACACCCTGCGCGTCGTCATGGACAAGGCCACCGAGCTCACCGGCGTCCGCTACGGCGCCGCGCACACCACGGACGTCTCCATGCGCGTGGTCGCCGACCACATGCGCACCTCCGTCATGCTCATCGGTGACGGCGTCACCCCGGGCAACGAGGGCCGCGGCTACGTGCTGCGCCGCATCATGCGCCGCGCCATCCGCAACATGCGCCTCATGGGCGCCTCCGGTGCCGTCGTGCGGGACCTGATCGACGTCGTCATCGACACGATGGGGCAGCAGTACCCGGAGCTCATCACTGACCGCAAGCGCATCGAGACGGTCGCGCTCGCCGAGGAGACCGCCTTCCTGAAGGCCCTCAAGGGCGGCACCAACATCCTGGAGACCGCCGTCACCGAGACCAAGGCCGCGGGCGGCCAGGTCCTCGCCGGCGACAAGGCGTTCCTGCTTCACGACACCTGGGGCTTCCCGATCGACCTGACCCTGGAGATGGCGGCCGAGCAGGGCCTGGCCGTCGACGAGGACGGCTTCCGCCGCCTCATGCAGGAGCAGCGCGACAAGGCCAAGGCCGACGCCCGCGCCAAGAAGACCGGCCACGCCGACCTCTCCGCCTACCGCGAGGTCGCCGACACCGCCGGTGCCACGGAGTTCACCGGCTACACCACCACCATGGGCGAGTCGACCGTCGTCGGCCTCCTCGTCAACGGTGTGCCCTCGCCCGCCGCGACCGAGGGCGACGAGGTGGAGGTCGTCCTCGACCGCACCCCGTTCTACGCCGAGGGCGGCGGCCAGCTCGCCGACACCGGCCGCATCCGCCTCGACAGCGGTGCCGTCGTGGAGGTCCGCGACGTCCAGAAGCCGGTCCCCGGTGTCAGCGTGCACAAGGGCGTCGTCCAGGTCGGCGAGGTGACCGTGGGCTCGTCCGCGTACGCCACGATCGACGTGACGCGCCGCCGGGCCATCGCCCGCGCCCACTCCGCCACCCACCTCACCCACCAGGCGCTGCGCGACGCGCTCGGCCCGACGGCCGCCCAGGCCGGTTCGGAGAACTCCCCGGGCCGCTTCCGCTTCGACTTCGGTTCGCCCGCCGCCGTTCCCGGCACGGTGCTCGTCGACGTCGAGCAGAAGATCAACGAGGTCCTCTCCCGGGAGCTCGACGTCCAGGCCGAGGTCATGTCGATCGACGAGGCCAAGAAGCAGGGCGCCATCGCCGAGTTCGGCGAGAAGTACGGCGAGCGGGTCCGGGTCGTCACCATCGGCGACTTCTCCAAGGAGCTGTGCGGCGGCACGCACGTCCACAACACCTCCCAGCTGGGCCTGGTGAAGCTGCTCGGCGAGTCCTCCATCGGTTCCGGGGTGCGCCGCATCGAGGCCCTGGTGGGCGTGGACGCGTACAACTTCCTCGCCAAGGAGCACACGGTCGTCGCCCAGCTCCAGGAGCTGGTCAAGGGCCGCTCCGAGGAGCTGCCGGAGAAGATCTCCGCCATGCTCGGCAAGCTGAAGGACGCCGAGAAGGAGATCGAGAAGTTCCGCGCGGAGAAGGTCCTCCAGGCCGCCGCCGGGCTGGTCGACTCCGCCAAGGACGTACGCGGGGTGGCCCTGGTCACCGGCCAGGTGCCGGACGGCACCTCCGCCGACGACCTGCGCAAGCTGGTGCTCGACGTGCGTGGACGCATCCAGGGCGGCCGGGCCGCCGTGGTGGCCCTCTTCACCACCGCCAACGGACGCCCGCTGACGGTCATCGCCACCAACGAGGCCGCCCGCGAGCGCGGTCTCAAGGCCGGCGACCTGGTGCGCACGGCTGCCAAGACCCTCGGCGGCGGTGGCGGCGGCAAGCCGGACGTCGCCCAGGGCGGCGGCCAGAACCCCGAGGCCATCGGTGACGCCGTCGCCGCGGTCGAGCGCCTGGTCACCGAGACCGCATGACCGAGGAGAGTGCCCCGATGCGTCGCGGACGCAGGCTCGCGATCGACGTCGGGGACGCCCGGATCGGGGTCGCCTCGTGCGACCCCGACGGCATCCTGGCGACGCCGGTGGAGACCGTGCCGGGACGTGACGTCCCGGCCGCCCACCGGCGGCTCGGCCAGATCGTCGAGGAGTACGAGCCGATCGAGGTCGTCATCGGCCTCCCCCGGTCCCTGGGCGGCGGTGAGGGTCCCGCCGCGGCGAAGATCCGGGCCTTCGCCCAGGTGTTCGCCCGCGCGGTCCACCCGCTGCCGGTGCGCCTGGTGGACGAGCGGATGAGCACGGTGACGGCGAGCCAGGGGCTGCGCGCCTCGGGCGTCCGGTCCAAGAAGGGGCGGTCCGTCATCGACCAGGCCGCCGCCGTGGTGATCCTGCAGAATGCCCTGGAGTCCGAACGGGCGTCAGGGCAGGCGCCGGGCGAGGGCGTCGAAGTGGAGCCGTGATCGCGATACGGTAACGTTCCGCGCGATGCTGCGGTGTTCGACAGCCCGCACGGCAAGCGAAGAGACGGAAAGCGCGTCTCGCGGCTCTAGGGGATCGATGACTGAGTATGGCCGGGGCGCAGGCCCCGAACCGTGGCATCCCGAGGATCCCCTCCAGGGGGACCAGAACTGGGCGGCCCAGGAAGCGTCACAGGGCCAGAACTCCTACGGCGGTCATCCGCAGGACCCCTACGCCCCGCAGCATCAACAGCAGTACCCCCAGGATCCGTACGCCCAGCACCAGCAGGGCTACGGCAACCCTCAGGACCCGTACGCCCAGCAGCAGGCATACCCGCAGCAGGGTTACGGCAATCCCCAGGATCCCTACGGGCATCAACAGCATCAGCAGCACCAACAGCAGCAGCCCTACCAGCAGCAACAACAGCCCCAAGGCGGCGGCTACGGGCAGCAGCAGTCCTACGAACAGCAGCAGTCCTACGAACAGCAGCAGCCGTACGGGCAGCAGCAGCCCTACGACCCCCAGCAGCCCGGCTACGACCAGGGCTGGGACACCGGTGGGCAGCCCGCCATGCCGTACGGGGCCCAGCCCCACGACCCGTACGGCTACCCGGCCGAGAGCTACGGCACCCCCGGCGATCAGTACGCCACCGCGGAGGCCTTTCCGCCGCCGCAGCCGCCGGGCCGTCGCACGGCGCCGGAACCCGAGCCCCAGCCGCAGACGGACTGGGACCCGGACGAACCGGTGGAGGAGACGCACCCCTTCTTCACCGGCGCCGACACGGCGGAGGAGCGCAAGGGCCGCGGTGGCCGCGGCAAGAACGCCTCCGACGAGACGGACCGGGACTCCGACCCGGACGACGACGCGGACTCCGCGTACGACGACGACCCGCGCTCCGGCCGGCGCGGCGGCCGGCCGAAGGGCAAGAAGAAGAGCCGCAACGGCTGCGCCTGCCTGGTCGTGTCGCTGGTCCTCGTCGGCGGCCTCGGCGGGGTGTCCTACTACGGATACTCCTACTGGAAGCAGCAGTTCGGCGCCCCCGAGGACTACGAGGGGATGGGGACCGGCCCGCAGGTCCAGGTCGAGATCCCGAAGAACGCGCTCGGCTACGACATCGCCAACAAGCTGAAGAAGCAGGGCGTCATCAAGTCCGTCGACGCCTTCGTCTCCGCCCAGAACTCGAACCCCAAGGGCAACTCGATCCAGGCGGGCGTCTACCTCCTCAACAAGCAGATGTCGGCGGCCAACGCGGTCAAGATGATGCTCGACCCGAAGAGCCAGAACACGATGGTGATTCCCGAGGGCACCCGGAACACCACCATCTACGCGATGATCGACAAGCGGCTGGAGCTCAAGGAGGGCACCACCCAGAAGGTGGCCGAGGAGCAGTACAAGGACCTCGGGCTGCCGGAGTGGGCGGACGACGACCCGGACATCAAGGACCCGCTGGAGGGCTTCCTCTACCCGGCGGCCTATCCGGTCGCCAAGGGCTCCAAGCCCGAGGACGCCCTGAAGCGGATGGTCGAGCGCGCCGACGAGGAGTACAGCAAGGTCGACCTCGCCGGCTCGGCGAAGAAGCTCGGCCTCAAGGGCCCGCTCCAACTGATCACCGTCGCCAGCCTCGTCCAGAAGGAAGGCAAGTACAAGCACGACTTCGACAAGGTGGCACGGGTCGTCTACAACCGGCTGGAGCCCGACAACAGCGAGACGGTCGGCCGGCTGGAGTTCGACTCCACGGTCAACTACGTCGCCGGCGAGAGCACCCTCGACGTCGGCGGGGTGGACGAGCTCCGGAAGATCAAGGACCCGTACAACACGTACTACGTCAAGGGCCTTCCGCTCGGACCCATCAGCAACCCCGGCGCCGACGCCCTGCACTCGGCGATGAACCCGGCCCCCGGCCCCTGGTACTACTTCGTGTCGGTCAACGAGGACACCACGCTCTTCGCGGAGACCAACGAGGAGCAGAACCGCAACAGGGCCGCATACGAGGAAGAACGGAAGAAGAACCAGTGATTCCCCAGCCCCGCCGCGCCGCGGTCCTCGGCTCCCCGATCGCCCACTCGCTCTCCCCGGTCCTGCACCGGGCCGCGTACGCCGAACTCGGCCTCGACAGCTGGTCGTACGACCGCTTCGAGGTGGACGAGGCGGGGCTCGCCGACTTCGTGGAGAAGCTGGACGCGGGCTGGGCGGGGCTGTCGCTGACCATGCCGCTCAAGCGGGCCGTCATCCCGCTGCTGGACACCGTCAGCGAGGCCGCGGCCTCGGTCGAGGCCGTCAACACCGTCGTCCTCACCGAGGACGGCCGACGCCTCGGGGACAACACCGACATCCCGGGCATGGTCGCGGCGCTGCGGGAGCGGGGCGCCGGCACGGTGGAGTCCGCCGCCGTTCTCGGCGCGGGCGCGACCGCCTCCTCCGCCCTCGCGGCGCTCTCCCAGATCTGCACGGGGCCGGTCACCACCTACGTACGCAGCCGCGCACGCGCCGACGAGATGCGCGGCTGGGGCGAACGCCTCGGCGTGGACGTCGTCATCGCCGACTGGGCCGAGGCCGCTCGGGCCCTCGCCGCCCCGCTCGTCGTCGCGACCACCCCGGCCGGCACCACGGACGCCCTCGCCGCCGCCGTACCGGACGCTCCCGGCACCCTCTTCGACGTGCTGTACGACCCCTGGCCCACCGCCCTCGCAGCCGCCTGGGCGGACCGGGGCGGGGCCGTGGTCGGCGGCCTCGACCTGCTGGTGCACCAAGCGGTCCTCCAGGTCGAGCAGATGACGGGCCGCTCCCCGGCGCCGCTGGCCGCCATGCGGGCGGCGGGAGAGGCCGCGCTGGCGGCGCGCTGAGCACCGCCGTGGGCCCCTCGCCGAGCCCCGGAAATCGGCCCCGGGACGTGAGCGGACGGGCACGAAGCGTCCGTCTGCTGGACCGGGGGCCGGTCCACCTCCCCGGTCGTGGGAGGATCGGGGCGGCGGGCCAGGGCCGCGCACCCGGCCGTGCCGCTGCAGTTTTGCGCGCGAGCATCGAGGAGCACCGTTGAGCAGGTTGCGCTGGCTGACCGCAGGGGAGTCGCACGGCCCCGCACTCGTGGCGACGCTGGAGGGTCTTCCCGCCGGCGTCCCGGTCACCACGGAGATGGTGGCCGACGCCCTCGCCCGTCGGCGGCTCGGCTACGGGCGCGGTGCCCGGATGAAGTTCGAGCAGGACGAGGTCACCTTCCTCGGCGGGGTACGCCACGGCCTCACCATGGGGTCCCCGGTCGCCGTCATGGTCGGCAACACCGAGTGGCCCAAGTGGGAGCAGGTCATGTCCGCCGACCCGGTGGACGAGGAGGAGCTGGCCGCACTGGCCCGCAACGCCCCCCTGACGCGCCCCCGGCCCGGCCACGCCGACCTGGCGGGCATGCAGAAGTACGGATTCGACGAGGCCCGGCCGATCCTGGAGCGCGCCAGCGCCCGGGAGACCGCCGCCCGCGTGGCGCTCGGCGCCGTCGCCCGCTCCTACCTCAAGGAGACCGCGGGCATCGAGATCGTCAGCCACGTCGTCGAACTGGCCGCCGCCAAGGCGCCGTACGGCGTGCTGCCGACCCCGGCCGACGTGCCGGCGCTCGACGCCGACCCGGTCCGCTGCCTCGACGCCGACGCGTCGAAGGCGATGGTCGCCGAGATCGACCAGGCCCACAAGGACGGCGACACCCTCGGCGGCGTCGTCGAGGTGCTCGCGTACGGCGTGCCGGTCGGACTCGGCTCGCACGTGCACTGGGACCGTCGCCTCGACGCCCGGCTCGCCTCGGCCCTCATGGGCATCCAGGCGATCAAGGGCGTGGAGGTCGGCGACGGCTTCGACCTGGCACGGGTGCCCGGCTCCAAGGCCCACGACGAGATCCTGGTCACCGAGGACGGCATCAAGCGCGCCTCCGGGCGGGCCGGCGGCACCGAGGGCGGTCTGACCACCGGGGAGCTGCTGCGGGTCCGCGCCGCCATGAAGCCGATCGCGACCGTGCCGCGCGCGCTCGCCACCGTCGACGTGGTGACCGGCGAGCCCGCCAAGGCCCACCACCAGCGCTCCGACGTCTGCGCCGTGCCGGCCGCCGGCATCGTCGCCGAGGCCATGGTCGCCCTGGTGCTCGCCGACGCCGTCGCGGAGAAGTTCGGCGGGGACAGCGTCGCCGAGACGCGCCGGAACGTGCGGGGTTACCTCGACAACCTCCAGATCCGATGAGCGGGCCGCTGGTCGTCCTCGTCGGCCCCATGGGGGTCGGCAAGTCCACGATCGGTGAGCTGCTCTCCGAGCGGCTCGGAGCCCCGTACCGCGACACCGACGCCGACGTGGTGGCGACCGCGGGCAAGCCCATCTCGGAGATCTTCTTCGACGAGGGCGAGGAGCACTTCCGCGAACTGGAGCGCCACGCCGTGCGCGAGGCCGTGGCCGGGCATACCGGTGTCCTCGCGCTCGGCGGCGGCGCGGTGCTCGACGAGGGCACCCGCGCCCTGCTGGCGGGGCAGGCCGTCGTCTACCTCTCCATGGACGTGGAAGAGGCGGTCAAGCGCGTCGGCCTGGGCACCGCGCGGCCGTTGCTGGCCGTCAACCCGCGCCGGCAGTGGCGCGAGATGATGGAGCTCCGCCGCCACCTGTACGAAGAGGTGGCGCGGGTGACCGTCGCCACCGACGACCGCACCCCCGACGAGATCGCAAGCGAGATCGTCGACGCACTGGAACTGCCGGAACGCGACACCACGCCCGGCCGGGAGAAGACAGCGATGACCGAGCAGGCCCCCACCCGTATCCAGGTCGCCGGCACCGAGGGCAGCGCCCCGTACGAGGTGCTGGTCGGCCGGCAGCTCCTCGGCGAGCTGCCGAAGCTCATCGGCGACCGGGCCAAGCGCGTCGCCGTGCTGCACCCGGAGGCCCTCGCCGAGACCGGGGAGGCGGTCCGCGAGGACCTCGCCTCCCAGGGGTACGAGGCCATCGCGATCCAGCTGCCGAACGCCGAGGAGGCCAAGACCGTCGAGGTCGCGGCCTACTGCTGGAAGGCGCTGGGCCAGACCGGCTTCACCCGCAGCGACGTCATCGTCGGTGTCGGCGGCGGCGCCACCACCGACGTCGCCGGCTTCGTCGCGGCGAGCTGGCTGCGCGGCGTGCGCTGGATCGCCGTCCCCACCACCGTGCTCGGCATGGTGGACGCGGCGGTCGGCGGCAAGACGGGCATCAACACCGCCGAGGGCAAGAACCTCGTCGGCGCCTTCCACCCGCCGGCCGGCGTCCTCTGCGACCTGGCGGCCCTCGACTCGCTCCCGGTGCACGACTACGTCTCCGGGATGGCCGAGATCATCAAGGCCGGCTTCATCGCCGACCCGGTGATCCTCGACCTGGTCGAGGCGGACCCCGAGGGCGCCCGTACGCCCGCCGGGCCGCACACCGCCGAGCTGATCGAGCGCTCCATCCGGGTCAAGGCCGAGGTCGTCTCCAGCGACCTCAAGGAGTCCGGACTCCGCGAGATCCTCAACTACGGCCACACGCTGGGCCACGCGATCGAGAAGAACGAGCGTTACAAGTGGCGCCACGGCGCCGCCGTCTCGATCGGCCTGGTCTTCGCCGCCGAGCTGGGCCGGCTCGCCGGACGGCTCGACGACGCCACCGCCGACCGGCACCGCACCGTCCTCGCGTCGGTCGGCCTGCCGCTCACCTACCGCGGTGACCAGTGGCCGCGCCTGCTGGAGAACATGAAGCTCGACAAGAAGTCCCGCGGCGACCTGCTGCGCTTCATCGTGCTCGACGCGCTCGGCAAGCCCACCGTCCTGGAGGGCCCGGACCCGGCCGTCCTGCTCGCCGCCTACGGAGAGGTCTCCGCGTGACCCGCAGCGTCTACGTGCTGAACGGCCCGAACCTCGGCCGTCTGGGCTCCCGCGAGCCCGACGTCTACGGGGCCACCTCCTACGCCGGTCTCGTCGAGACCTGCCAGGCGCTCGGCAAGGAGCTCGGCTTCGACGTCGAGGTCCGCGAGACCAACGACGAGGGGGAGCTGATCCGCTGGCTCCACGAGGCGGCGGACGGCTCGGTCCCGGTCGTCCTCAACCCGGGCGCGTTCACCCACTACTCGTACGGCATGCGGGACGCGATCTCCCAGCGCACCGCTCCCCTCATCGAGGTGCACATCTCGAACCCGTACGCGCGTGAGGAGTTCCGGCACACCTCCGTGGTCGCGCCGGTCGCCACCGGCACCATCGCCGGATTCGGCATCGGCTCCTACCGGCTCGCGCTGCGCGCGCTCGCCGACGAACTGACGGACTGACCCGGCGTCACCGTCGGGCGTGTTCCGGTCGTCCCCGCCCGTCCGGGCGGACGGCGCTCCTTCGGAACACGCCCCGGTGCCCCCTCGCGGGCACTCGGCACCGCTCCGGGCCGTTCACCCAGTGAAGGCCCGGGGCGGTACGGTAGCCGTCCGACCAGCGCCAGTTGACCGCACGAGACGGAGTGGCACCGGATGCAGCACGCAGTGGGGGCTCCGTTGCCGCCTCCCCACCGGCCCGGACACGGCCCCGTCGGCGGCCCGCACCACGCCCCGCACCTCGGCGGCCCCGGCACGCCGCCCCCGATACCCCCGGCACCTCCCGCGCCCCCGGCACCCCTGGCCCAGGGATGGCCCGCGCCCGGCCCCGACCAGCAGCCCGCGCCCCCCGCGCGCGAGGTCACCGGCCACTTCCGGCTCCCGCCGGGCGGCCTCGTGCCGCTGCCCGCGCAGCCCGTCGAACCCGGCACCGGCGCCGCCACCCTCGCCGTTCTCCTGATCGGCCCCGCGGGCGCCGGGAAGACCACCGTCGCCAAGCTCTGGGCCGCCCGCCGCCGGGTGCCCACCGCCCACGTCTCGCTGGACGACGTACGCGAATGGGTGCGCTCCGGGTTCGCCGACCCGCAGGCCGGCTGGAACGACCAGTCCGAGGCCCAGTACCGGCTGGCCCGCCGCACCTGCGGCTTCGCCGCCCGCAACTTCCTCGCCAACGGCATCTCCTGCATCCTCGACGACGCCGTCTTCCCCGACCGGCCCGTCATCGGCCTCGGAGGCTGGAAGCGCCACGTCGGCCCCGGCCTGCTCCCGGTGGTCCTCCTGCCCGGCCTGGAAGTCGTCCTGGAGCGCAACGCCGCCCGCACCGGCAACCGCCGCCTCTCCGACGAGGAGGTCGCCCGCATCCACGGCCGCATGGCCGGGTGGTACGGCTCCGGGCTGCCGATCATCGACAACTCGACGTACGACGTCGAGACCACCGCCCGCGTCCTGGACGACGTCCTCGCCCGCGCACTGGCGAGCCCGCCCACCTGGTAGACGGTCTTCCGGCCGTCCCCGGTCGGACAGCGCTGACGGGCGGGGCGGCGTCCGCGCTCGTACGCTCGGGGCATGTCAGAGGTGTACGCCGTCCGCCGCGGGCTGGTCCGCGACCGGTGCGCCGCCGCCGGATCGGCCGCCGCCCTGGTCTCCCGCCCCGCCAACGTCCGCTATCTCGCCGGCGGGGCGCCTCCGGGCGCCGTCCTGCTGCTCGGCACCGGTGAGGACGTCCTGCTCTGCCCCCGCGCCCCGGCCGCCGACCCGGCCCGCGGGCGCCCGGACGAGTCGCTGCGGGTGTCGGTGCTGGGGAGCGGGGGCGGGGACGCGGCGATCGCCGCCGCTTCCCTGGCCGCCGAGCACGGGACGGAGCGCCTCGCCGTGGAGGAGCACGACCTGACGGTGGCCCGCCACCGGGCCATGGCCGCCGCCGCCCCCAGGCTGCGTCTCGGCGACCTCGGGACCACCGTGGAGCAGCTGCGGGTGGTCAAGGACGAGGAGGAGATCGCCTGCCTGCGCATCGCGGCGGAGATCACCGACCAGGCGCTGGGGGAGCTCCTCGAATCGATCCTCGTCGGCCGTACCGAACGCCACCTCGCCCTGGAGCTGGAACGCCGGCTGGTCGACCACGGCGCCGAGGGCCCCGCCTTCGCCACCTCCGTGGCCACCGGGCCCAACTCGGGCCAGGGGCGTCACCGGCCCACCGACCGCAGGGTCGAGGAAGGCGATTTCCTCAGCGTCTGCCTCGGCGCGAGCTACCGCGGCTACCGCTGCGAGATCGCCCGCACCTTCGTCATCGGTACCGCCCCGGCGGAGTGGCAGATCGAGCTGTACGACCTCGTTTTCGCCGCTCAGCGCGGTGGCCGGGAGGCCCTGCTGCCGGACGCCACCTACCGCGAAGTCGACCACGCGGCCCGTCATCCGCTGGACTCCGCGGGGCACGGCGAGGGGCTTTCGCCGCGTACCGGGCACGGGGTGGGACTCGAAATCGACGAGGACCCGCAGCTGGCACCGACAGCCATGGGTAAACTGGACGCTTGCGTGCCGGTCACCGTCGGACCGGGGGTCCACCTCCCGGGCCGGGGCGGTGTCCGGATCGATGACACGCTCGTCGTGCGCCCCGAGGCGGACGGCGGACCCGAGCTACTCACCATTACGACCAAGGAGCTGCTCGCGCTCTAGCGCGCGTTCTTGGCCGTCCACCAGCTTTCAGTCCAGGAGATTCCGCAACCGTGGCTTCCACGAACGACCTCAAGAACGGCCTGGTGCTCAAGCTCGACGGAGGCCAGCTCTGGTCCGTCGTCGAGTTCCAGCACGTCAAGCCCGGCAAGGGCCCGGCCTTCGTGCGCACCAAGCTCAAGAACGTGCTCTCCGGCAAGGTCGTCGACAAGACGTTCAACGCCGGCGTGAAGGTCGAAACGGCCACCATCGACCGCCGGGACATGCAGTTCTCGTACATGGACGGCGAGTACTTCGTGTTCATGGACATGAGCACGTACGACCAGCTGATGGTCGACCGCAAGTCCGTCGGCGACGCCGCCAACTTCCTCATCGAGGGCTTCACCGCCTCGGTCGCGCAGCACGAGGGCGAGGTGCTCTACGTGGAGCTGCCCGCCGCCGTCGAGCTGACCATCCAGCACACCGACCCGGGCGTCCAGGGCGACCGCTCCACCGGTGGCACCAAGCCCGCCACGCTGGAGACCGGTTACGAGATCGGCGTGCCGCTCTTCATCACCACCGGCGAGAAGATCAAGGTCGACACCCGTACGGGCGACTACCTCGGCCGGGTGAACAGCTAACCGTGGCTGCCCGGAACAAGGCCCGCAAGCGCGCCTTCCAGATCCTCTTCGAGGCCGACCAGCGCGGCGAGTCCGTGCAGACGGTCCTCGCGGACTGGGTCCGGCACTCGCGGACCGACGACCGTCAGCCCCCGGTCGGCGAGTTCACGATGGAACTCGTCGAGGGGTACGCGCGGTACGCGAACCGGATCGACGACCTCATCGTCACGTACGCCGTGGACTGGGAGATCGACCGCATGCCGGTCGTCGACCGCAGCATCCTCCGGCTCGGCGCGTACGAGCTGATCTGGATGGACGAGACGCCGGACGCCGTCGTCATCGACGAGGCGGTCCAGCTCGCCAAGGAGTTCTCCACGGACGACTCCCCGTCCTTCGTGAACGGCATGCTGGCCCGTTTCAAGGACCTCAAGCCGAACCTGCGTCGCGAGCAGTAGCTCCGAGGCGCCGAGCTTCAGCCGACGAAGGCCCGCGGTCCACCCGACCGCGGGCCTTCGGCACGACCGGGACCGGCGGACCCCACGCCCCGGGGGGCCCGGGAGGCGGCCCCGGGACGCGTGAGGGGCCGATGGGGCCGGGGTGGGGCCGGGAGGGGCTTGGGTGGGGCCGGTGGGGCCGGAAACGACGACGGGCCGGCGGGAGAGACCCTGTCAGGTCC
>NZ_JBHWYX010000029.1:0-104766 GCF_042728795.1 Streptomyces sp. NPDC060184 | reverse complement strand
GCCGGGGCCCCCCGGCCGGGCCGCCGGCACGACCCCGTACGGCGGTGTCGGCACCACCCGATACCGTCGATCCATGCCCAACGCGCCCACCCCGCCCCCCAATCTGGCAGTCCTCGAAGGGGTCCTGGAGCGGATCACCTACGCCAACGAGGAGAACGGCTACACCGTCGCCCGCGTCGACACCGGGCGCGGCGGCGACCTGCTCACCGTGGTGGGTTCGCTGCTCGGCGCGCAGCCGGGGGAGTCGCTGCGGATGGAGGGCCGCTGGGGCTCCCACCCCCAGTACGGCAAGCAGTTCACGGTGGAGAACTACACGACGGTGCTCCCCGCCACCATCCAGGGCATCCGCCGCTACCTCGGCTCCGGGCTGATCAAGGGCATCGGCCCGGTCATGGCCGACCGGATCACCACCCACTTCGGCACCGACACCCTCGACATCATCGAGAACGCGCCCAAGCGGCTCGTCGAGGTCCCCGGGCTCGGCCCGAAACGCACCAGGAAGATCGCCGACGCCTGGGAGGAACAGAAGGCGATCAAGGAAGTCATGATCTTCCTCCAGTCGGTCGGGGTCTCGACCTCGATCGCGGTCAGGATCTACAAGAAGTACGCGGACGCCTCCATCTCCGTCGTGAAGAACCAGCCCTACCGGCTGGCCGCCGACGTCTGGGGCATCGGCTTCCTCACCGCCGACCGGATCGCGCAGGCGGTCGGCATCCCGCACGACAGCCCGGAACGCGTGCGCGCCGGACTGCAGTACGCCCTCTCCCAGTCCTCCGACCAGGGCCACTGCTACCTCCCCGAGGAACGGCTGATCGCGGACGGCGTGAAACTGCTCCAGGTCGACACCGGCCTGGTCATCGAGTGCCTCGCCGAACTCGCCGCCGACCCGGAGGGCGTCGTCCGCGAGAAGGTGCCCTCCCCGGAGGGCGGGGAGCCGGTCACGGCGGTCTACCTCGTGCCGTTCCACCGGGCGGAACTCTCCCTCGCCGGACAGGTCCGCCGACTGCTGCGGACCCCGGAGGACCGGATGCCCGCCTTCAGGGACGTGGACTGGGAGAAGGCGCTGGAGTGGCTGGCCCGGCGGACCGGCGCCACCCTCGCGCCCGAGCAGGAGGCGGCTGTGCGCCTCGCGCTGAGCCGGAAGGTGGCCGTGCTGACCGGCGGACCGGGGTGCGGGAAATCGTTCACCGTACGGTCCGTGGTCGAGCTGGCCCGCGCGAAGAAGGCGAAGGTCGTGCTGGCCGCCCCCACCGGGCGGGCCGCGAAGCGCCTCTCCGAGCTGACCGGCGCCGAGGCGTCCACCGTGCACCGGCTCCTCGAACTGAAACCGGGCGGGGACGCCGCGTACGACAAGGACCGCCCGCTCGACGCCGACCTGGTGGTCGTGGACGAGGCGTCCATGCTCGATCTGCTGCTCGCCAACAAGCTCGTGAAGGCGGTGGCACCCGGTGCCCACCTCCTTCTCGTCGGCGACGTGGACCAGCTGCCGTCGGTCGGCGCGGGCGAGGTGCTGCGGGACCTGCTCGCCGAGGGCGGGCCCGTCCCGGCCGTCCGGCTGACCCGGATCTTCCGCCAGGCCCAGCAGTCCGGGGTGGTCACCAACGCCCACCGCATCAACTCCGGGCAGCCCCCGCTCACCCAGGGACTCGACGACTTCTTCCTCTTCGTGGAGGACGAGACGGAGGACGCCGGGGTGCTCGCCGTCGACGTGGCGGCCCGCCGCATCCCGAAGAAGTTCGGCCTCGACCCGCGCCGCGACATCCAGGTGCTCACCCCCATGCACCGGGGCCCGGCCGGCGCCGGGCACCTCAACGGCCTGCTCCAGCAGGTCATCACCCCGGGCCGCCCCGAGCTGCCGGAGAAGCGGTTCGGCGGCCGGGTCTTCAGGGTCGGCGACAAGGTCACCCAGATCCGCAACAACTACGAGAAGGGCGAGAACGGCGTCTTCAACGGCACCGTCGGCGTCGTGACCTCGCTCGACACCGACGAGCAGCGGCTGACCGTGCGCACCGACGAGGACGAGGAGATCGGCTACGACTTCGACGAGCTCGACGAGCTGGCCCACGCCTACGCCATGACGATCCATCGCTCCCAGGGCAGCGAGTACCCGGCCGTCGTCGTCCCCGTCACCACCAGCGCCTGGATGATGCTCCAGCGCAACCTCCTCTACACGGCCGTGACCCGGGCCAAGCGGCTCGTCGTCCTGGTCGGCTCCCGCAAGGCGATCGGGCAGGCCGTCCGCACGGTTTCCGCCGGGAGGCGCTGTACGGCGCTGGATTTCCGGCTCAGGGGAGGGGCAGGGGGAGACTCACCGCAAAAAATGATCGATCAAATCGGTGGGAAACATCACGCGGGGCTTCCGGAACCAACGGGGAGGGGGCAGGATGACTAAGTTGGCGGCACTCAGTGCCGCCATTAGGTCCAATGGACGACCCCGAGTGCACTCTCCTGAGCCAAATGGGGGAGGGTGGAGACAGTCAGGGCACAGGGCACCTAGTCAGGGCACCTCGAAGAAGAGGCACTACGTCGGTGAGGGATGACGTGAGCGAGCACACCAACAACGCTGTAGTACTGCGGTACGGCGATGACGAGTACACCTACCCGGTGATCGACAGCACCGTCGGCGACAAGGGCTTCGACATCGGGAAGCTGCGGGCCAACACCGGCCTCGTGACGCTGGACAGCGGGTACGGCAACACCGCCGCCTATAAATCCGGCATCACCTACCTCGACGGTGAGCAGGGCATCCTCCGCTACCGCGGGTACCCGATCGAGCAGCTCGCCGAGAGCTCGACCTTCCTTGAGGTCGCGTACACGCTGATCAACGGTGAGCTTCCGAAGGTCGACGAGCTGTCGACCTTCAAGAACGAGATCACCCAGCACACCCTGCTGCACGAGGACGTCAAGCGGTTCTTCGACGGCTTCCCGCGCGACGCCCACCCGATGGCCATGCTGTCCTCGGTCGTCAGCGCGCTGTCCACCTTCTACCAGGACAGCCACAACCCGTTCGACGAGGAGCAGCGTCACCTCTCGACGATCCGCCTGCTGGCGAAGCTCCCCACCATCGCCGCGTACGCGTACAAGAAGTCGATCGGTCACCCGTTCGTCTACCCGCGCAACGACCTCGGCTACGTCGAGAACTTCCTGCGCATGACCTTCTCGGTCCCCGCCCAGGAGTACGAGCTCGACCCGGTCGTCGTCTCGGCGCTGGACAAGCTGCTCATCCTGCACGCGGACCACGAGCAGAACTGTTCGACCTCCACCGTGCGTCTGGTCGGCTCCTCGCAGGCGAACATGTTCGCCTCGATCTCCGCCGGTATCTCCGCCCTGTGGGGCCCGCTGCACGGCGGCGCCAACCAGTCCGTGCTGGAGATGCTGGAAGGCATCCAGGCCAACGGCGGCGACGTCGACGCCTTCATCCGCAAGGTGAAGAACAAGGAGGACGGCGTCCGCCTGATGGGCTTCGGCCACCGGGTGTACAAGTCCTTCGACCCGCGCGCCAAGATCATCAAGGCTGCCGCGCACGACGTCCTGTCGGCCCTCGGCAAGTCCGACGAGCTGCTCGACATCGCGCTCAAGCTGGAGGAGCACGCGCTCTCCGACGAGTACTTCGTCTCGCGCAACCTCTACCCCAACGTGGACTTCTACACCGGTCTGATCTACCGGGCCATGGGCTTCCCGACCGAGATGTTCACCGTGCTCTTCGCGCTCGGCCGCCTCCCCGGCTGGATCGCCCAGTGGCACGAGATGATCAAGGAGCCGGGATCGCGCATCGGCCGCCCGCGCCAGATCTACACGGGTGAGGTCCTCCGCGACTTCGTCCCCGTCGAGGGCCGCTGACCCACCCCGCACGGGCGCACTCGGGGCGCCCGGGTGAACCGGTACGGCGCGACGACCGCATGAGCCGCGTGGCGCCGTACCCGTAGGGCCGCTCGCCGTAGTCGCTCCGTCGGCGTCGCCCGTAGGGCTCGTAGTACCTGCTGCCCCGCAGTGCCCGCACCGATCGCAGTACCCGCACCACCGCGCACCACCCGGCCTCCTCGGCCGACTGCCTTCGCCCCGCGTGCCGCGCTCGCCCAGAGCGCGGCGTCCGGGGCGATTCGGCGTTGTGGGGCCCGGGGCGCCGTGGCGCGCCTCTCGGCATGGCCGGAAACAGCAGGAAGCGCCCCGCCGTCGATCCCCCCACGGGTCGACGGACAGGGCGCTTCCCATATCCCGGAGCGGATTCCCCCCACGGGATCCGGCCGGGCGTCCTTCAGGGAGTCTGCACTCCCTTGTCCTGCTGCGGTCCGCCGGGGTACGTACGGGAGGGCCGCTCAAAGCTCCCCGATGCACGTGCCCCGGCCAACGCTTGCCATGAAGCGTCCCCCAAGACACTTCATCGGACGTCCCCCAAGACATCCTTGGCATCGCACTCTAAGACTCACGAACCCATTGAATGGTTACCCTCAAATCGATGTGATCTAGATCTCTTTGTGGAAATTACGTGAAGGAGCGCAGGCGCAGGCTGTTCGTCACGACGAACACGGAGGAGAACGCCATGGCGGCTCCCGCGATCATCGGGTTGAGCAGGCCGAACGCAGCAAGCGGCAGGGCCGCCACGTTGTACCCGAAGGCCCAGACGAGGTTGCCCCTGATGGTGGACAGCGTACGCCGAGAGAGGCGGATCGCGGCCCCTGTCACCTTCAGATCTCCACGTACCAATGTGAGATCGCTCGCCTCGATCGCCGCGTCCGTCCCCGTACCCATCGCCAGCCCCAGATCCGCGGTCGCGAGGGCGGCGGCGTCGTTCACGCCGTCGCCGACCATCGCGACCGACCGGCCCGCCGCCTGGAGCCTCCGCACAACCTCCACCTTCTCCTGGGGCAGCACCTCGGCGTAGACCTCGTCGATCCCGACGGCACGCGCCACGGATTCGGCCACGGCCCGGTTGTCGCCGGTCAGCAGCACCGGGCGCAGCCCCAGCCCGCGCAGCTCGGCGACCGCCGCGGCGCTGCTGTCCTTCACGGTGTCCGCGACCTCCAGGACCGCGCGGGCCTCCCCGTCCCAGCCGACCACCACGGCCGTGGTCCCGATGGCCCCGGCGAGCGCCGACTCCAGCGCCGGCGGCAGGGCGATCCCGGCCTCCGCCAGGAGCGCGGGCCGGCCGACGAGAACCGTACGGCCGTCCACCGTGCCCCGTACGCCGAGCCCGGCGACATTCCCGAAGCCAGTGACGGAAGGCAGCGCCCCCAGGCGCTCGGCCGCCGCCGAAGCCACCGCACGGGCCACCGGGTGCTCCGAGGCGTGCTCCAGCGCCCCGGCCAGCCGCAGCGCCTCGTCCTCGTCCGTCCCGGGCGCGGTGTGCACGGCCCGGAGCGCCATCCGGCCCGTGGTGACGGTGCCCGTCTTGTCGAGCACGATCGTGTCGACGCGCCGGGTCGTCTCCAGGACCTCCGGGCCCTTGATCAGGATGCCGAGCTGGGCGCCGCGCCCCGTACCGACCATGAGAGCGGTGGGAGTGGCCAGCCCGAGGGCGCAGGGGCAGGCGATGATCAGTACGGCGACCGCCGCCGTGAACGCGGCCGTCACGTCGTCCGTCACCAGCAGCCAGGTGACCAGCGTGGCCACCGCGATCAGCAGCACCACCGGCACGAAGACCGCCGACACCCGGTCGGCGAGGCGCTGCACCTCGGCCTTGCCGTTCTGGGCGTCCTCCACGAGCCGCGCCATCCGGGCGAGCTGGGTGTCGGCCCCGACCCGGGTCGCCTCCACGACGAGCCGGCCCGAGACGTTCACCGTCGCCCCGGTGACCTGGGCGCCGGGTCCCACGTCGACCGGCACGGACTCGCCGGTGAGCATCGAGGCGTCCACCGCGGACCCGCCCTCGGCCACCGTGCCGTCCGTGGCGATCTTCTCGCCGGGCCGCACCACGAACCGGTCGCCCACCGCGAGCCGGGCGACCGGGACACGTACCTCCGTACCGTCGTTCCTCAGGACCGCCACGTCCCGCGCCCCGAGGTGCATCAGCGCCCGCAGTGCCGAACCCGCCTTCCGCTTGGACCGGGCCTCCAGATAGCGGCCGAGCAGGATGAAGCTCACCACCCCGGCCGCGACCTCCAGATAGAGCGCGGAGGACGCGTCCGCCCGGGAGGCCACCAGGTCGAAGCCGTGCCGCATGCCCGGCATTCCGGCGTCGCCGAAGAAGAGCGCCCACAGCGACCAGCCGAAGGCCGCCAGGGTGCCGACCGAGACCAGCGTGTCCATGGTCGCGGCGCCGTGCCGGAGGTTGGTCCACGCGGCGCGGTGGAACGGCAGTCCGCCCCAGACGACCACCGGAGCGGCGAGCGTCAGCGAGAGCCACTGCCAGTTGTCGAACTGGAGCGCCGGGACCATCGCGAGCAGGACCACCGGCACGGAGAGCAGCACCGACACGATCAGGCGCTGCCGGAGGGCGGCGAGGGCGCCGCCCTTCTCGCTCTCCGTGGTGTCCCCGGTGGCCTCGGCCCCCGCCCCGGCCGCCTCGCCGGGTATGGCGGCGGACGCCGCGGGCTCCGGCTCGGGCGGCGGTGGCGGTGGGGGCGGGGTGGCGGTGTAGCCGGTCCGCTCGACGGTCGCGACGAGATCCGCCAGATCCGTGCCGGGGCCGAAGGAGACGCGGGCCTTCTCGGTCGCGTAGTTGACCGTGGCGGTCACGCCGTCCATCCGGTTCAGCTTCTTCTCGACCCGTGCCGCACAGGAGGCGCAGGTCATGCCGCCGATCGTCAGCTCGGTCTCGGAGACCTCCGGGGCCGGTGCGTCGGCTGTGGTGACCTCGGCTGTGGTGGTGCTGGCCATGTCCGAACTCCTGGGAGAAACACTTCGGGGCCGTACCCCACCAGTATCTGCTGGTGGCGTCCGGCCCGAAGGGTGGTGGGAGGGGCGGCGGTCCGGGCGGCCTGCTCCGGCGGGGTTCCTGTCCGGGGCGGTGCTGCTCGGACCGTGGTTTCGCTGCGGGCCGTGCTCGTGCGGGCCGATGTCGCTCGGGGCGGTGTGGCCCGGGGCACTGTTGCCCGGGCTGTCGTCGGTGAGGCCGGTGTGGCCCGGGCTGTCGTCGGTCAGGCCTTGCCGACGTACTCGTAGCCCGCCTCGTCGACGGCGGCGCGTACGGCTTCCTCGGGCAGCGGCGCACGGGAGGAGACGGTCACCTGCCCGCTCGCGGCGACGGCCTTCACCTCGGTCACTCCGTCGATGGCGGAGATCTCCTCGGAGACGGCGCCCTCGCAGTGGCCGCAGGTCATGCCCTTGACCTCGTACACCGAGGTGACCGAGCCGATCGCCACCTCGGCGGGGGCGCCGTGGTCGGCCCCGGACGAGCAGCAGGAGCGGGCGGCGGCCTGAGGGGTCTCGGTCTCGGCGGTCATGGTGTTCTCCTCTGATCGGACATACCGAAGAGCGTGGACCGTGGCGTCAGCCGTAGGTCGAAAGCGCAACAAATCGGCATATTGAGCGTTGTAGGAAGGGCTGGGGAACCGGGCATCCGTTGCGCGTCCGGACCGGCCCGAGGCTCCCTTGCCTCATGTTCCAGACTATACCCCTAGGGGGTATCAAGGCGAGCGCCTGACGCCAGGCGCCGATTCCCCCCGCGCCCGCGCCCGCTCCTGCCGGGAGCGCAGGACGAGGACGCGGAGCCAGCACAGCCCGACCAGGGTGGTCGCCACCGTGCCGCCCACCGAGATCACGGTGAAGAGGTGCTGCTGCTGGTCCGTCGGGTTCTCCAGGAAGCCCCGGGCCGGAATCGAATCCACCTGCCCGTCGCCGGTGACCCGGGCGACCAGCCAGACCGCGATGCCCCGCATCGAGTCCCACAGGGCGTGCAGGACGGCCACTCCGAAGAAGGTTCCGACCACTGTCGGCGGGAAGCGGAACCGGCCGTTCGCCTCCCGGTGGACCAGCAGGACCCCGCCGGCGATCGCCGTCCACAGGCCGTGCCCGAAGGGGGAGAGCACTCCGCGCAACACCTCGGTCTCCAGCAGTGCGCGCAGGTCGATGCCGTCCAGGGTGACCGCCGCGTTGAAGGCGTAACCGGCGCTTTCGAACGCCGCGAAACCGAAGCCCACCGTGGCGCCCAGCACCAGCCCGGCCCTCCGCCCGCGGACGGAGTGGTGGCGGCGGAGGACGAACATCAGGGCGCCCAGCTTCACCGCCTCCTCGATCAGCCCGACGCCGAGGAACAGCCAGACCGAGGTCTGATGCAGCAGGTAGTACTCCAGCACCGAGGCGCCCAGCACCCCCAGGATTCCGCCGGTCAGGAACGAGCCCAGGATCAGGGACGGCCCGAGATCCTCGCCGTGCCGCTCGTACGCCCACAGCACGAACACGGCCGGCACGAGAAAGCTGCCGAGCAGGATCAGCGTCGGCAGCAGCGTGGAGTTCTCGGTGAGGTACGTGGCCCCGGCGGCGAGGGCCCACGCGACGACCCCGCCCCAGAGGCAGCGCCGCCAGAGGCCGGGGCGCGGCCGGGGCGCGCCCGGCGGGCCCGGTGGCGGGCCGGGCGGGGGCGGGGGTGCGGGCGGGGGCGGCGGGGCGTCGGAGGGGAGGTCGTCGGAGGAGGACCAGTTCACGCCGGCTCCTGGTGGGGGGCCTTCCGGCTCCCGGAGGGGGCAGGAGGGGGCGATCGGGAGGGGTGGGGAGGGGGCGATCGGGAGGGGTGGGGAGGGGGGCGGGAGAGGCGACCGGGAGGGGGTGGGGTGGGTGATCGGGAGGAAGGGCATCAGGGGCCCGACCGGGGCGGATCGGATGATGTCGTGACGGTCGGGATGAATCGGATGGGATCCGCACAGCCTAGGGCTGCGCCCGGGCGCATCGGGCCGGTGCCCGAAGGGCGTGTCGTCGGCGCGCGACGGTCGTTGGTGGGGCATGTCGTCGCACCGATCGGGATGTTCCGGGGCATATGCCAGCGCGTGGTGGCCCTGTCGCTCCCTGTGTCCTGCCCCGGGCCGGGGCGGGGTGCGTGCCCCGGCTGCGGTGGATGACCGAGCCCCGGTCCGGGTCGCGAGGCCTGCGCCGGGCCGGGGGGTGTGCCACCGCACCGTCGGCCGCCGCGTGTGCGGTGCCGTCCGCCGGGGCTCGCGGTCAGGGGGAACCCGGGGTGCGGGAGAGGCGGTTCGCCTCGTCCAGCAGAGGGTTCAGGTAACGGAACATCACCGTCTTCAGCTCGCGGGCGTACGCCTCGCGCTCCTCGCCCTCGTGCGTCATGATCAGGTCGATTCCGGCCTTGAACAGCTGGAAGGACATGGCGCCCACGCGCTGTATCTGCGCCTCGGGAAGCTCCGGCAGGTACCCCGCGAGCAGGGTCTCGACGCGGGTGAGCATCGCGTCGTGCACCAGGTCGTGCTTCTCGGTGATCCGACCGGGCACCTCGCCCCCGTGCATCAGGACGCAGAACGCCGGGTTCTCGGTGTTGAAGGCGATCAGCGGATCGAGCACCGTGTCGAGCATTCGGTCCAGCGCGAGTTCGGAGTGGCTCAGGGTGATGGCCTCGCCGTACGTCTCCTGCCAGCGGTGCAGGAGGCGGTCGCCGAGCTCCACCGCGATCGCCTCCTTGTTCGGAAAGAACTGGTACAGCGTGCCGGGCGACACACCGGCCTCGCGGGCGATGGCGTTGGTGCTGGCAGCGGTGTAGCCCTGCGTGCGGAACACGTCGGCGGCGGCGCCGAGCAGCTGGGCTATCCGGGCCTCGCCGCGCGCTTGGCGGCGGCGGGGGGCCGGGGTGCTCGCGGCGCCCTGGTCCGGCTCGGCGCCACCGTGCGCCTTCCCTGTCGGTTCCGTTGTCGCCGAGGTGGTGGTCCGCTCGGTTCCGGCCTCAGACATGGTTCATCCCCAGCCCTCGGGAGAGTGATTGACAAATACGAGCGGGCGCTCGCATTCTTGAGAAACGCGAGCGACCACTCGTGTTTGCCAGTCTATGTGGCAATGGCCGGCCCGTGCTGCCCTGAGCGGCCCGGGCCTGGTGGAGGGGGCACGGCACCATGTCCGTAGTCGAGAGCCCGCAGCGGCTCGGTGGCTGGACCCGTTTCGTGACGGCGCGGCCTCGGCTCGCCCTGCTCGCGGCGCTCGTCTTCACCGCGCTCGCGGTGTTCGCGGGGAGCGGTGTCGGCGACCGGATGGGCAGCGGTGGCTGGGAGGCCCCCGGCGCCGAGTCGACCTGGACGACCCGGGCGCTGGAAAAGGAGTTCCCCGCCTCCCAGCCCAATCTCCTGCTGCTGATCGACAGCGGGCGGGCCTCGGTCGACGACCCGGCGGTGGTGGCCGAGGCCTCGCGCCTCACCGCACGCCTGGCCGCCCAGGAAGGGGTCACCGGCGTCGGCTCCTACTGGCAGGGCTCCGCCCCCGCCCTGCGCGCCCGGGACGGACACGAAGCGCTGATCGCCGCCCACATCACCGGCGAGGAGAAGGGCTCCGGGGAGACCCTCGACCGGATCGCCCCGCTCTTCGAAGGGGAGCACGGGCCGGTGAAGGTCTCCGTCGGCGGGCTGATCGCCGCACGGCACGAGATGCAGTCGATCATCCAGGAGGACCTGTTCAGGGCGGAGATGGTCGCCCTGCCGGTCACCCTCGTCCTGCTGGTGATGGTCTTCGGCAGCGCGGTGGCGGCCCTGCTCCCCCTCGGCGTGGGCATCGTGGCGATCCTGGGGACCAGCGCCGTCCTGCGCGGCATCACCGAGCTGACCGACGTCTCCGTCTTCGCCCAGAACCTCACGACCGCCCTCGGCCTCGGACTCGCCGTCGACTACGCCCTGTTCATCGTGCGCAGGTTCCGCGAAGAGATGGCCGCAGGCGCCGACCCCCGCTCCGCGGTCGGCGTCACCCTCCGCACGGCGGGGCGCACCGTGCTCTTCTCCGCGCTCACGGTCGCGGTCTCGCTCTCGGCGATGCTCGTCTTCCCCCAGTACTTCCTGCGCTCCTTCGCGTACGCCGGAATCGCCGTGGTGATCCTGGCGGCCGGGGCGGCCCTCATCGTCCTGCCGGCCGCGCTGGTGCTGCTCGGCCCCCGGGTCAACGCCCTGGACCTGCGGCGCGCGCTGGACCGCCGGAGGGGGGCCCGGGAGGTGCCTCCCGGGACGGCCGGCCGGGGGTGGGCCCGCCTCGCCGCCCTGGTGATGCGCCGCGCCCCGGTCTTCGCCCTGGTGACCACGGCCGCGCTCGTCCTGCTCGGACTGCCCTTCCTGGGCGTGCGGTTCGGCACGGCCGACGACCGCCAGCTGCCCGCGGACTCCGCGTCCCGCGTGGTGCAGGACCACATCCGCGAGGCCTTCCCCGGGTCCCCGGGCGGCGGTCTCACCCTGCTCGTCCGCGAGGCCGCCACCCCCGCCCAGTACGCGGCCCTCCGCGAGCGGATCGCCGCCACGGAGGGAGTGGTGCGGGTGGACGGGCCGCTGACGGCCGGCGGATTCGCCACCTACTCCGTGGTGCCCGAGGGCGAGGCGGCCGGTCCGGAGGCCCAGAAGCTCGTCCGCGACCTCCGCGCGCTCGACGCCCCCGTCCACGCCTCGGTGACCGGGACCGCCGCCGTACTCGTCGACTCGAAGGACGCCATCGCCGAACGGCTCCCCTGGGCGGTCGGCATCATCGCGGTGGTGACCCTGCTCCTGGTCTTCCTGCTCACCGGCAGCGTCCTGATCCCCGTCCAGGCGGTCGTCCTCAACGCCCTCAGCCTGACCGCGATGTTCGGGGCGGTCGTCTGGGTCTTCCAGGAGGGGCACCTCTCCGGACCGCTCTCCTTCACCAGCACCGGCGACATCGAGACCACCCTGCCCGTGCTGATGTTCTGCGTCGCCTTCGGGCTCTCCATGGACTACGGCGTCTTTCTGCTCTCCCGCATCAAGGAGGAGTACGACCGCAGCGGCGATCACGAGGGCTCCATCGTCTTCGGGCTGCGCCACACCGGCGGACTCATCACCGCCGCCGCTGTGATCCTGGCGGTGGTGATGGTCGCCATAGGGACCTCGCGGGTGACCAACACGAAGATGCTCGGACTCGGCATCGCCCTCGCGGTACTGATGGACGCCATGGTGGTGCGCAGCCTCCTGGTCCCCTCCGTCATGAAGGTGATGGGACGCGCCACCTGGTGGGCGCCCGCCCCGCTCCGCGCCCTCCACCGAAGATTCGGCCTCGACGAGGGGGCGGCCCCCGCACCGTCCGCGCAAGCCGGGAGAGCCGTCGCTTCCGTACCCGGCAGCCGTGGGGCGGACGGCGGCGGCGGGATGACAACCCGGTCCGGCCCGGACCGGACCACGATCGCCGGCGGCGGTTGACGCCCCACCCGGCGGGACGCGGCCGAACGGCACGCCGTGCCGGTCCCACCGGGCGCATCACCGGGCACATCACCGGGCGTATCGCCGCCCGCATCACCGGGCGTACCACCGGGACCCGAGACGTGACGGATGGGCGGGGCCATGCGAGCAGTGGTGTTCGAGGAGTTCGGCCGGGAGGCGCGGGTGCGTGAGGTGCCCGATCCGGTCCCCGCCCCGCAGGGCGTGGTGGTCCGGGTCGAGGCGACCGGGCTGTGTCGCAGCGACTGGCACGGCTGGATGGGGCACGACGAGGGCATCGCCCTCCCGCACGTGCCGGGCCACGAACTCGCCGGAGTGGTCGAGGCCGTCGGAGCCGAAGTCGTCGGCCCGCGCCCCGGCGACCGGGTCACCGTTCCGTTCGTCTGCGCCTGCGGGCGATGCGGGGCCTGCGCCTCGGGGGCGCAGCAGGTGTGCGAGCGCCAGACCCAGCCCGGGTTCACGCACTGGGGATCGTTCGCCGAGTACGTCGCGCTGGAGCACGCGGACGTCAACCTGGTGGCCGTGCCCGAGGAGCTCTCCTTCGCCACCGCGGCGGGCCTGGGCTGCCGGTTCGCCACGGCGTTCCGTGCGGTCGTCGGTCAGGGGCGCGTCGCGCCGGGGGAGTGGGTCGCGGTGCACGGCTGCGGTGGGCTGGGCCTCTCCGCCGTGATGATCGCGGTGGCCGCCGGAGCCCGGGTGGTGGCCGTGGACGTCTCGGCCGCCGCCCTCGACCTGGCGAAGGCGTTCGGGGCGGCGGCGTGCGTGGACGCGGTGGCCCACCCGGAGGGTGCGGACGCCGCCGTCCGCGAACTCACGGGCGGCGGGGCGCACCTCTCGCTCGACGCCCTCGGATCGCCGGTGACCTGCACCGCCTCCGTACGCAGCCTGCGCCGACGCGGACGCCACGTGCAGGTCGGGCTGCTGCCGAGGGCGGCCGGGGCCCCGGTCGTCCCCATGGCACGGGTGATCGCACTGGAGTTGGAGATCCTGGGCAGCCACGGAATGGCCGCCCACGCCTACCCGCCGATGATGGACCTGGTCAGGTCGGGGACCCTGCGCCCCGATCTCCTGATCACCTCCACCATCGGTCTCGCCGAAGCCCCTGCGGCGCTCGCCGCGATGGGCGGGGCCGTGGGAGCGGGGGTGACGATCATCGAACCGGGGCGTACCCGCCGCGGGGCGCTCGGCGGGTGAGTCGCTCAGCCGGCGAGTGTGCGGACGCGGTTGCGGTTGCCGGGGCGGCGGGCGACCCAGTGGCGGACGGTGTCCGGGTACCAGTAGGGCCGGCCGTCCCGCACCTGGTCGGGGTCGGGAAGGAAGCCATGCTTGCGGTACGAGCGCACGGTGTCCGGCAGGACCCGGATGTGCGCGGCGATGTCCTTGTAGGACCAGAGCGTGCTGTCCGTCATCGAGTGTCGCCTCTCTGCGCGTTGCCGCACCGCAGCGGTGATGGAGGGATGGAAGAGGGGCTGCGGCGCACCGGCTGACGGTCGGTCAGCGGCGTTCTGTCGAACGACCGGGAGCGCCGACTGCGGGATGTTGTCGCGCAGCTGTGACGCATGCCGTACACAACCGGTACATGTCCCACGAAGACGGGCGGGCGCTGCCCGGTGGCCCCGTGGGTGGACGGGGCCGTGTGCCCGGGTGGATCCCGTGGCTCCGGGCGGCCCGGTGTGACCGGAGGGGGCGCGGCAGGTCAGGAGTCGGGCAGCCCCACGGCGTGCACGAACGCGTCGGCGAAGACGTCGCACATCTCCTCGACGGAGGGGATCTGGAGACCGGGCACGAGTTCCAGGGCCGGTCGGAGCAGGAGGTGCATGAGCAGGGGGTTCGACATCTGGTGGATGAGCGCGATGAGGGGCAGGTCGCGGATGCGGCCCGCCGTGACCTCGGAGGCCAGCCACTCGCCGATGCTCGCGTAGAGGCGCGGGACCATGTGGCGCGCGAGGGCCTGCGTCGCGTCGTCCCCCGGGCGCGCCAGGACCTCGGCGAGGATCGCGGGGAGCACGCGGGGTTCGAGGCCGACGACGTGCGCGAGGTGCGCGTAGATCACGCGGACCGTGCTCCGCAGGTCCCCGGGGTGGGAGGCCAGGGCCGCTTCGAGGCTCACGAACGGGCCGTACCGCTCGAAGATGGCCTGCATCAGCCCGTCCCGGCCGCCGAACGCGGCATAGAGGCTGTGCACCGAGCACTCGGCCGCCGCCGCGACGCGTTCGAGGGAGAGCGCCCCCAGTCCGTCACCGCTGATGAGTGCCGCTCCCGCTTCGACGGCCCGCTCGCGCACGGGCTTGTGGCCGCCCGGGTCGACCCCGGCTGCCCGGACCGCCTCGTCCAAGGCGTGCCGGGCGCCCCCGAGGCGGCGCAGCAGGGTGCTGCGGGAGATGCCCGCTTCCTGGGCGATGGCTTGCATCGACACGTCGGCGACGGCCGCCCCGCGCGTCCGCGCTGCCCGGAGGGCCGCCTCGACCAAGTCGGACGGCACCTGGACCGCAGGGTGAAACTCTTCGTTTGACACACGCATCAATGTACCTTGTATTCTTGTATCAGATCCTGTGGCGGACGTGTGCGAGCGTGCGAACCATCGCGCTGCCGCACTCCGCCGCGCTCTGCCGCCCGGCCGCGCTCTGCCGCCCGGCCTCACGCGGAGCGTGATGTCCGGCCCCGGCGCCCTGTGCCGGTGCCTTCGTCCCTTCTCCTCCCGGCCATGCGCATCACATGGGCCCGGCAGGCGTCCACCCACCGGTCCGTCGCAAGGAAATCCGCCATGACCCAGCAAATCACCCCGCCCGCACCCGCCGGGCAGGCGCGCAAGCTCCTGGCCGTGGTCGTGGGCCTGGTCGCCGTCGTGATCCTCATGCTCTGCGCCTTCGCCCTGCCCTCGGTGAACAGCGGGCCCCACGGACTCCCCGTCGGGGTCACCGGGTCCGCGCAGGCGACCGAGGCCGTCTCCGGCGCCCTCTCCGGCGACGACTGGAACGTCACCACCTACGGCGACGAGGCGGCCTTGAAGGCCGCGATGGAGAACCGCGACGTCATGGGCGGCATAGCACTGGCCCCCGGGCACGTGACCGTCTACACGGCCACCGCCGGAGGGGCGCAGCCCACCGCCGCGGTGACCGCCGTGGGGAACGGAATCGCACACCAGCAGCAGGCCGAGGTGACCGTCACCGACCTCAAGCCGTTCACGGCCGACGACCCGAAGGGAGCGGGCTTCGCCGCCGCGGCGTTCCCCATGATCTTCGGCGGCATGATCCCCGCGGTGATCCTCACCCGCCTCTTCCCCGGACACGCCGGGCTCCGCCGCCGCCTCGCCGGAGGCGTCGCCTTCGCCCTGCTGGCCGGGTTCGCGGTCACGGCCTTCCTCCAGTTCGGCACGGGCTCCCTCGACGGCAACTACGTCCTCAGCGGTCTCGGCATGACCCTGGGCATGGCCGCCCTGGTGATGACCCTGCTCGGGCTCGAAGCGCTGATGGGCATGGCCGGATTCGGCCTCGGTGCCGCCGTGGTCATGCTGCTCGGCAACCCGCTCTCCGGACTGGCCAGCGGGGCCCACTGGCTGCCGAACGGCTGGGCCACGCTCGGACAGATCCTCCCGCCGGGCGCCTCCGGAAGCCTGCTGCGCGCCAACGCGTTCTTCGACGGCACCGGTGCGGTAACGCCCGCCCTGGTGCTCGCCTGCTGGGCCGTTTTCGGCCTCGCGCTGATGCTGATCGCGGACCGCCGCGGCCACCGGTCCCCCGCGGCGGCGCCGGAACCGCAGGTGCAACCCGCATGACCTGACCGGCAGTCGGCACGAGGAGCCGGGGCGGGGTGGGGGTGCCACGTGCCCCACCCCGCCCCCGCTCCGGCTCCCGCTCCGGCTCCCGCTCCGGCTCCCGCTCCGGCTCCCGCTCCGGCTCCCGCCCCGGCTCCCGCCCCGGCTCCCGCTCCGGCTCCCACCCCCGTCCCGGTTCCGCAGGCTCCGCCCCCGCCCCTTCCGTCGTGGGGTCAGGGCGCGGCCGGCGGGGTGCCGCAGGAGCGGAGGTAGGCGCGGGTGCGGCGGGCGATCGGCAGCGGCGCGTCGGGGTCGCAGGGGTACATGTCCTGCTCCACGATCGCGAAGAGGTCGGTGCCGAGCGCGCGCGCCGCTTCGAGCACCGGCTCCAGCGCCGGTACGCCGCGCGGCGGTTCGCACATCACCCCCCGGGCGACGGCGGGACCGAACGGCAGCTCCTCGGCGACCACCTTCGCCAGGACCTCGGGATCGACCTGCTTCAGGTGGAGGTAGCCGATCCGCTCCCCGTACGTCCGCAGCAGGGCGACGCTGTCGCCGCCGCAGTAGGCGTAGTGCCCCGTGTCCAGGCAGAGGGAGACGAGGTCGGGGTCGGTCGCGTCGAGGAAACGGTTGACGTTCTCCTCGCTGTCGATGTGGGTGTCGGCGTGCGGATGGACGACGATCCGCAGCCCGTACCGGTCCCGCACCTCCCGGCCGAGCCGCTCGGTCTGGGTGGTGAGGTCGCGCCACTGCGCGGGGGTCAGGGTGCGGTCCTCCAGCACCTCGCCCGTCTTGTCGTCGCGCCAGAACGACGGGATGACGACGAGGTGTTCCGCCCCCATCGCCCGGGTCAGTCCGGCGATCCCGGCGACGTGCTCCCAGGTCCGTTCCCAGACCTCGGGCCCGTGGTGCAGCCCCGTGAACACGGTCCCGGCGGAGACCGAGAGCCCCCTGCGCCGGGTCTCGTCGGCGAGCCGGGCGGGATCGGTGGGCAGGTAGCCGTAGGGGCCGAGCTCGATCCACTCGTACCCCGCCGCCGCGACCTCGTCCAGGAAGCGCTGCCAGGGCACCTGCCGCGGATCGTCCGGGAACCAGACGCCCCAGGAGTCGGGTGCCGAGCCGATACGGATACGCGAGGGAGCGGGTGCGGAACGGGTCATATCGGCCACACTCGGCCCCTGTCCCGGTGGAGTCAAGGGCGCGTCCGCATGTCCCGGCCAAATGTTGACGGTGTTTCGGGGTAGGGCTGTCACGTGCCCGGTGGCGGACGGTATCCATGGCGAACGGCATCCGTGAGGGATGTGATCCGTGTGGACGCGGTCCGTGCCGGATCGGTGCGCGGTGTCGGAAAGGACGCGTATGCCTCAGCCGTACGACCTGATCACCATGGGCCGGATCGGGGTGGACCTCTACCCGTTGCGGACGGGGGTGTCCCTCGCCCAGGTCGACGCCTTCGGCAAGTTCCTCGGGGGCTCGCCCTCCAACGTGGCGGTGGCCGGTGCCCGGCTCGGACTCCGTACCGCCGTCGTCACCCGCACCGGGCGGGACCCCTTCGGTGCGTATCTGCGCGCGCAGTTGCGGGAGTTCGGGGTGGACGACCGGTGGGTGGGCGAGGTGGCCGCGTACCCGACACCGGTCACCTTCTGCGAGCTGTTCCCGCCCGACGACTTCCCGCTCTACTTCTACCGCCTGCCCAAGGCGCCCGATCTGGAGATCCACGCGGACGAACTCGACCTGGACGCGGTGCGCGCCGCACGGATCTTCTGGGTCACCGGCACCGGCCTGAGCGCCGAGCCCAGCCGTACGGCGACCCTCGCCGCCCTCGAAGCCCGTACGGGTGGCGGCCCCCGAACGGCCCCGCCGCCCGGCGCACCCGAGGGGCGGCCGGTCACCGTGTTCGACCTCGACTGGCGGC
The DNA here is from genome assembly GCF_042728795.1 of Streptomyces sp. NPDC060184. Classification (NCBI taxonomy): domain Bacteria; kingdom Bacillati; phylum Actinomycetota; class Actinomycetes; order Kitasatosporales; family Streptomycetaceae; genus Streptomyces; species Streptomyces sp. NPDC060184. Next base: position 86,804 of record NZ_JBHWYX010000029.1, on the reverse strand, counting down.
CGATGTTCTGGGAGGGCGGCGACGCGGACTCCGGGGCGCCCCGCCGCTACCGGGAAGCCCTCGCGTTCGCCACCGTCGCCGTCGGGAACCTGGCGGAGTGCGCCGTCGCCACCGGGGAGCACGAGCCGTACGCCGCCGCCCGCGCGCTGCTCGACGCCGGAGTCGAACTGGCCGTCGTCAAGCAGGGCCCCGAGGGGGTGCTCGCCGTCCACCGTGACGGTACGGTCGCCGAAGTGCCCCCGCTCCCCGTGCGCGTCGTCAACGGACTCGGCGCGGGCGACGCGTTCGGCGGGGCCCTCTGCCACGGGCTGCTCGCCGGATGGGAGACCGAACACGTGATGCGGTACGCCAACGCGGCCGGGGCCATCGTCGCCTCCCGGCTCGCCTGCTCGTCCGCGATGCCCTTCCCCGCCGAGGTGGAGACCGCCCTCGCCCGCGGACGGGTCGCCCCGGAACACCCTGACGGACCTGATGAACCGTACGCACCGGCCGCCCCCGGCTCCGTACCCCAGCCCCCGCTCCCACTCCGGCCCCCGTCCCTGCCCCCGACCGGGGCGGACACGTGAGCCCGGCCGCCGCCTCCTCGCTCGCCGACCTCGTACGGCTGCGCGCCGAGCACCCGGAGGCCATCGCCGAGGCCGCCGACCGCAGGCGCCGCAGGCCCCTCGCGCGCCCCGGCGAGCAGCTGCTCATCCTCGCCGCCGACCACCCCGCGCGCGGCGCGCTCGCCGTCGGCGGCCGGGCCCTCGCCATGGCGCACCGCTACGAACTCCTCGAACGGCTCTGCCTCGCCCTCTCCCGCCCCGGCGTCGACGGAGTGCTCGCCACCGCGGACGTCGTGGACGACCTGCTGCTCCTCGGCGCCCTGGAGGACAAGGTCGTCATGGGCTCGCTCAACCGGGGCGGCCTCGCGGGCGCCGCCTTCGAACTGGACGACCGCTTCACCGGTTTCCGCCCCCTCGACCTGGCCCGGCGCGGGTTCGACGCGGGCAAGCTGCTGCTCCGCATCGACCACGAGGACCCCGGCTCCCTCGACACCCTGCACACCGCCGCCCGCACCATCGACGCGATGGCCGCCCACCGGCTGCCCGTCTTCGTGGAGCCCTTCCTCTGCCACCGGGAGGACGGCCGGCTCCGTACGGACCTCAGCATTCCGGCCGTCACCACCGCCATCGCGGTCGCCTCCGGGCTCGCCGGATCGTCCGCGTACACCTGGCTGAAGGTCCCCGTCACCGAGCGCCCCGACGACATGGCCCGGGTGATGGAGACCTCCACCCTGCCCGCCGTGCTGCTCGGCGGCGAGGTGGGCGACGACCTGGACGGGGCGTACGAGAAGTGGCGCGGCGCCCTGCGGCTGCCGACCGTGCGCGGCCTCGTGGTGGGCCGGGCGCTGCTCTACCCGCCGGACGGGGACGTCGCGCGAGCCGTCGACACGGCGGTCGGGCTCCTCCGACCGCGCGCCCCGGAAGCCGCCCGCACCACCCCGGGCCCGGACGGCCGGCACACCACCCCGGGCCCGGACGGTGCGCGTCGATCGGCACCGCCGGAGACCGACGGGGGTAGGGAGGCACCATGACGACGCGGGAGAAGCAGGAAAGCACCAACGATCCGCACGGCGGCCCCCTGCACCTGAGGGGCGGTCCCCAAGACGCCCCGTACGCCCTGGACATCGGGCCGGAGCGGGCGGGATGGGAGCGTTCGAGCCTTCGGGTGCTCGAATTGCCGCCGGGCGGAGTTCACACACTCGTCACCGGGGAGAGCGAATGGATCGTTCTGCCGTTGACTGGCGGCTGTACGGTGCACACGGCAGGTGACATCTTTGAACTCACCGGCCGTGAGAGCGTGTTCAGCGGGGTGGCCGACTTCGCGTACCTACCGCGCGATGCCACCGCACAGATCTCCTCCGGCGCGGGAGGCCGCTTCGCCCTGGCAGGAGCGAAGTGCGGGCGACAGCTCCCCGCTCGCTACGGCCCCGCGTCGGAGGTACCCGTCGAACTGCGCGGCTCCGGCACCTGCGCCCGGCAGGTCAACAACTTCGCCGCCGCCGACGTCTTCCGCTGCGACCGGCTCATCGCCGTCGAAGTCCTCACCCCCGCGGGCAACTGGTCCTCCTACCCGCCGCACAAGCACGACGAGGCCGAACCCGGCGTGGAGTCGGTCCTGGAGGAGATCTACTACTTCGAACTGGAGCGCGGAGGCCCCGGCTACCACCGTGTCTCCCCGTCCCGCCCCGGCGGCGCGGACGTGCTCGCCGAGGTACGCGGCGGCGACGCCGTCCTCGTCCCCGACGGCTGGCACGGCCCCTCCATCGCACCCCCGGAGGGTGCCCTCTACTACCTCAACGTGATGGCCGGGCCGGACGAGGAACGCGCCTGGCTGATCCGCGACCACCCCGACCACGCCTGGATCAGGGAGACCTGGGACCCCCAGCGGGCCGATCCCCGGCTCCCGTTGTACGCCGCCCCGGAGGACCGCAGGTGACCGTCCGTCTGACCACCGCGCAAGCCCTGATCGCCTTCCTCGCACGGCAGTACACCGAGCGCGACGGACAGCGGCAACGGCTGATCGGCGCCACCTGGGGCATCTTCGGCCACGGCAACGTCGCCGGCATCGGTCAGGCACTCCTGGAGTGCGGCGGCTCCACGAACGCCCAGTACTCGGGCCACAAAGGCACCAAGGGCACCAAGGGCACCAAGGGAGCCGAGGACACCAAGGGAGCCGAGGACGCGAAGGGCACCAAGGCGGCCCAGGGTTCCGGCTCCGCCATGCCGTTCCTCCAGGGCCGCAACGAACAGGCCATGGTGCACGCGGCCGTCGGCTACGCCCGGCAGTCCGGGCGGCTCTCCGCCCACGCCGTCACCACCTCCATCGGCCCCGGCGCCACCAACCTCGTCACCGGCGCCGCCCTCGCCACCGTCAACCACCTGCCCGTCCTCCTCCTCCCGGGCGACACCTTCGCCACCCGCCCCGCCGACCCGGTGCTCCAGCAGCTCGAAGTCCCCTACGCCGGAGACGTGTCGGTCAACGACTGCCTTCGGCCGGTCTCCCGGTACTTCGACCGGATCACCCGCCCCGAGGCGCTGATCCCCGCCGCGCTCCAGGCCGTACGGACCCTCACCGACCCGGTCTCCACCGGCGCGGTCACCCTCGCGCTCCCGCAGGACGTGCAGGCGGAGGCGTACGACTGGCCCGAGGAGTTCCTCGCCGAGCGGGTCTGGCACGTACGCCGCCCCGCCCCCGATCCGGACGAGCTCGACCGGGCCGTCCGGGCGGTGCGGGCCGCCCGCAGGCCGCTGCTCGTCGCGGGCGGCGGGGTGCGGCACAGCGCCGCCGAGCAGGCCCTCGCCGCGTTCGCCGAGGCCACCGGCATCCCCGTCGCCACCACCCAGGCGGGCAAGGGCGCCCTGCGCCACGACCACCCGTCGGACGTGGGCGGCATCGGCCACACCGGTACCGCCACCGCCGACGAACTGGCCCGCGAGGCCGACCTGGTGATCGGCGTCGGCACCCGCTGGACCGACTTCTCCACCGCCTCCGCCACCCTCTTCCCCGACCCGGCGACCCGGTTCGTCAACCTCAACGTCACCGGGTTCGACGCCCACAAGCAGGCGGCCCTCCCGCTCGTCGCGGACGCCCGTACCGGCCTCGAAGCGCTCGCCGCCGCCCTCGGCACCCAGGGCACCCACGGCCACCGGGTCGACCCCGGCTACCGGCGCGCGTACACGGCGGCGAAGGCGCGCTGGGAGGCGCGGGTGGACGCCGCGTTCGCCACCCCCGATCCCGGTGCCGCACCCACCCAGACCCAGGTCCTCGGCCTGCTGGACGCCCTCGTCACCGAGGACGACGTGCTGATCAACGCGGCCGGCTCGCTCCCCGGCGACCTGCACCAGCTGTGGCGGGCGCGTTCGCCGCGGCAGTACCACGTCGAGTACGGCTACTCCTGCATGGGCTACGAGATCCCGGCGGCGATCGGCGTCCAGCTCGCCGCCCCGGGCCGCCCGGTCTGGGCGCTCGTCGGCGACGGCACGTACCTGATGAACCCGACCGAGATCGTCACCGCCGTCCAGGAACGGCTGCCGGTCAAGCTCGTGGTGCTCGACAACCACGGGTACGCCTCCATCGGCGGGCTCTCGGCGTCCGTCGGCGGCGAGCGCTTCGGCACCGACTACCGCCACCGCGACCCCGACGGCGCGTTCACCGGCGACCCGCTCCCGGTCGACCTCGCCGCCAACGCCGCCTCCCTCGGCATGCGGGCCCTGCGCGCCCGCACCGTGGCCGAACTCCGCGCCGCCCTCGCCGAGGCACGGGCCGCCGACCACCCCGTCTGCGTCCACGTCGCGCTCGCCCCGCCGTCCGCCCGCCCCGCGGTCCCGGCACCCGGCAGTGTTTCGGGCCCGCCTCCGGCGCAGGCGTGGTGGGATGTGCCCGTGGCCGAGACGGCCACCCGCCCGGCGGCGGTGGAGGCCCGCGAGGTGTACGACCGCCGACGGGCGACCCGGCACCGCCGCCTCTGAAGCCCGGGAAGCTCAAGCTCCGACGCCGGGAAGCACTGAAGCCCCGGAAGCCCGCGAAGTCTCTGAAGTCGCCGAAGCCCGAAGGAGATCGTCATGACCAGGACCGTCCACCACTGGATCGGTGGCAAGACCGTCGAGGGCACGTCGGGCGCGTACGGCCCGGTCACCGACCCCGCGACCGGCGCCGCCACCACCCGCGTCGCCTTCGCCTCCGCCGAGGAGGTGGACGCGGCCGTCACCGCCGCCAAGGCCGCCCACGCGACCTGGGGCCTCTCCTCCCTCGCCGCCCGCACCGCCGTCCTGTTCCGCTACCGCGCCCTGCTCGACGCCCACCGCGACGAGATCGCCGCCCTGATCACCGCCGAGCACGGCAAGGTGCACTCCGACGCGCTGGGCGAGGTCGCCCGGGGGCTTGAGATCGTCGAGCTGGCCTGCGGCATCACCACCCAGCTCAAGGGCGAGCTCTCCACCCAGGTGTCCGGCGGGGTGGACGTCTCCTCGATCCGCCAGCCGCTGGGCGTCGTCGCCGGGATCACCCCGTTCAACTTCCCGGCCATGGTGCCGCTGTGGATGTTCCCGCTCGCCATCGCCTGCGGCAACACCTTCGTCCTCAAGCCCAGTGAGAAGGACCCGTCGGCCTCGGTGCTCCTCGCCGAACTGGCCGCCGAGGCCGGGCTGCCGGACGGGGTGCTGAACGTCGTGCACGGCGACAGGACGGCCGTCGACGCGCTGCTCACCCACCCCGACGTGGCCGCCGTCTCCTTCGTCGGCTCCACCCCGATCGCCCGCCACATCCATGCCACCGCCTCGGCGAACGGCAAGCGCGTCCAAGCGCTCGGCGGCGCGAAGAACCACATGCTGGTGCTGCCCGACGCCGACCTGGACGCCGCCGCCGACGCGGCGGTCTCGGCCGCGTACGGCTCCGCGGGAGAGCGGTGCATGGCGATCTCGGCGGTCGTCGCGGTCGGCGCGATCGGTGATGAGCTGGTCGCCCGGATCAAGGACCGCGCGGAGAAGATCAAGATCGGCCCCGGCACCGACCCCTCCTCCGAGATGGGCCCCCTGATCACCGCCGCCCACCGCGACAAGGTCGCCTCCTACGTCACCGGCGCCGCCGCGCAGGGCGCCGAGGTCGTCCTCGACGGCACCGGCCACACCGTGGAGGGCTTCGAGGACGGTCACTGGATCGGCATCTCGCTGCTTGACCGCGTCTCCACCGACTCCGACGCCTACCGCGACGAGATCTTCGGCCCGGTCCTGTGCGTGCTGCGCGCCGGGACGTACGAGGAGGGCGTCGCCCTCATGAACGCCTCCCCGTACGGCAACGGCACCGCGATCTTCACCCGCGACGGCGGCGCCGCCCGCCGCTTCCAGCTGGAGATCCAGGCCGGCATGGTCGGCGTGAACGTGCCGATCCCGGTCCCGGTCGGGTACCACTCCTTCGGTGGCTGGAAGGACTCCCTCTTCGGCGACCACCACGTCTACGGCAACGACGGGGTGCACTTCTACACGCGCGGCAAGGTCGTCACCACCCGCTGGCCGGACCCGGCCGACGCCCCGTCCGGCGTCGACCTGGGCTTCCCGCGCAACCACTGACGCCACCCCGTACACCCCGGGGAACGACACGGCGCCCCGCGGCCGGATTGCCGCGGGGCGCCGTCGATTCGTTTCTTCCCGGCCGTGCCCGGTCAGCGCGCGCCTGCCCGGGCCGTGCCGCACCACCTCGTCACCCGGTGGGGCCCGGCCCCTCCGGTGCGCTCAGTGGCGGTTGTCGCGGCCGGGGCCGCGGTTGTCGTCGCGTCCGTCACGACCGCGGTTGTCGTCGCGGCCGTGACGGCCCCACGACTTCTCGTCGACCTTCCGGCCGCGGGAGTCGCGCAGCGTGGCGGTGTCGCTGTTGTCCCAGACGTAGTTGTTGCGGTCCTGGTAGACGTCCGTGCGGCTGTCACGGCCCACACCGGTGTGGACGCGCACCGACGAACGGCCTTCGAGACGCAGGTCGAAGCGGTAGGTGCGGCGGCTCTCGTCGGTGAGCGTCCAGCCGCGCAGGTTGACGGCCTGGCGGGACGTGTTGGTGACGGTCACCCACTCGTCGTTCAGCGAACGGTTGGAGCGGTTGTCGCGGCCCGGGCTGTCGTACTGGATCTTGCCCAGGACGACGGAGGAGCGCGGGGCGGGCTTGACGCGGTCGTGCCCGCGGTCGTGGCCGTCCGCGGAGGCCGGCAGAGCGGCTGCCGCGAGCAGGGCGCCGGACGCGAGGACAGTAGCGGTGATCCGTCGTGCGGTACGGGACATGGGACCCCTCGGTACAGGCCCGGACGGGGAGGTCCGGGCGGTTCTCGGCCCCGGCGTTCGCTGCCGGGAGCACAGACTCTGGCCGGATTCGCCGATGGCCGGAAGTCGCTCCGGAGCGCGGTTACACAGTGCAGACATTTCCGTTATGGACGGATGTAGCTCGCACTCGCCGCGATCGTCGGGACCCTGTCAAATGGTGCGCAATGCACCCACCCTTGCGCCGCAAGGGCGAGATCGACTCCGCGCAGTTCGCGCCCCGCTCCGTGCCACCTTGTGTGCGCCCTGTGAAGAAGGTGGAGGAACGTAACGGCAGTTATCGGTCAAATCGAATGGGAGTCTGCATGTTTCCGGCTGACTCGTCGAACCGTTCGAGGGGAGACGGTTCCGCAGCGGCCGAACACCGGGAACGCGCCGGTCCGGGCGCCTATGCTCGCGGGATGGAGCAGAGGGAAGTCCTGAAGCGAGTGATCGGCATCCTCACCGAAGCCGGCGAGATCCAGCGGCTGCTCGAAGAGGACGTGGAGCGCGACGACGTCGACATGGAGGGCAGTGTCGTCACCGCGCTGCTGAACGAGACGATGCCGCGCATCGCGATCCCCGGGGACGCCACCGTCGAGGAGATGGCCGCCCTGATCGGCCGTGAGGTGGGCGGCGCGGTCGAGCAGTTGGTGGGGGCGTTCACCCTCGCCTTCACGATGCTGGCGCGGGTGCACGACTCCGGTCAGACCGACGTCTCCTCCACCGACGTGCTCCGCGACCTCGCGCTGCAGGCCGAGAGCGGCCCCTCGGGCGAACCCGGGGACGACGCCACCGAGCGCTGACGGTCCGTCCGCGGGGGCGCCGTACCAGGGAGAAACCGGTCAGGGAAGAAGCCGGTCAGGGAAGAAGCCGGTCAGGGAAGAAGCCGGTCAGGGAAGAAGCCGGTCCGCCGCCCCCGGGGAAAAGCCGGTGCGGTGGACCGGTGGGCCCGCGCACCATGGTCGGCATGACCGCACCCCAGTACGAGATCCGGGCCCGGCACACCGACACCACCGTCACCGTCTACCAGGCGTACGCACCGCACATCGGCCTGCCCGCCGCGCGTGACGGCCGCTTCCCGCAAGCCTGGAAGCGTGACCGGATGACCTGGGTCAAGCCGAGCTTCCTGTGGATGATGTACCGCTGCGGCTGGGCCACCAAGGAGGGCCAGGAGACCGTCCTCGCCGTCGAGATCACCCGCGAAGGCCTCGCCTGGGCCCTGGAGAACGCCGAACTCTCCCACTACGTACGCGGGCTCCACCCCGACCGCGCCGCCTGGAGCCGCAGCCTCCGCCGCGCCCCGGCCCGCGTCCAGTGGGACCCCGAGCGCGATCTGCGGCTCGATCCGCTGCCGTACCGCTCGCTCCAGCTCGGCCTGTCCGGCGAGGCGGCGGCGCGGTACGCGGACGAGTGGACCGTCTCCGTCACCGATGTCACCCCGCTCGCCCGGGAGATCCACCACCTGGTCCGCGCCGGAGACCTCGACGCGGCGAGCGCCCTGCTCCCGCAGGAGAGGCCGTACGCCGGGGGAGCCGGGGCGCCCCGGCCGCGGTAGGCGTCCGGACGGAGGGCTCAACCGGTAGCCGTCCGGACGAAGGGCTCAGCCGGTAGCCGTCGGACCGGGGGCCGGGGAGGCGGTCCCGCGCTCACTTCTCCGTACGGTCCGCCCCCTGGCGCTCGCCCTCGCCGCCCTCGTGCTCGTGGTCGTCCTCGTCCACCGTGCCCGGCAGCGTGAAGACGAAGCGGGTGCCCGAGGTGTAGGTGGTGTCCACGGCGATCGACCCGCCGTGGTGCTCGACGATCTTCTTGCAGAGCGCCAGGCCGATGCCGTTGCCCTCGTAGCTCTCGCGGGTGTGCAGCCGCTGGAAGATGACGAAGACCCGCTCCGCGTACTCGGGCGCGATGCCGATGCCGTTGTCGGTCACCGAGATCTCCCAGAACGGGCGCGAAAGCTCCGCGCTCCCCTCGCGGCCCGGTTCCGGCACCCGGCGGGCGGCCAGGTGGACGGCGGGAGCGGTGCCGGGCGTGCGGAACTTGATCGCGTTGGAGATCAGGTTCTGCAGCACCAGGCCGAGTTGCGTCGGCTGCCCGTGGACCACCGGCAGTTCGTCGTGGGTGACGGCGGCCCCGGTCTGCTGGACGGCCACGTCCAGATCGCCGACCGTCCGCCGCACCAGATCCGTGAGGTCGACCCGCTGGTCGTCGGTGTGGAGCCGGCCGACCCGCGAGAAGGTCAGCAGGTCGTTGATGAGGAGCTGCATGCGGTTGGCGCCGTCGACGGCGAAGGAGATGTACTGCCGGGCCCGGTCGTCGAGTTGCTCCGCGTACCGCCGCTCCAGCAGCTGGCAGAAGCTGGCCACCTTGCGCAGGGGCTCCTGGAGGTCGTGCGAGGCGACGTACGCGAACTGCTCCAGCTCCTCGTTGGAGCGGCGCAGTTCGACGGTCTGGGCGTCGAGCGCCGCCCTGGCCCGGTCCTTGAGTTCGAGGTCCTCCGCGAGCCGGCGCCGCATCGCGTCCACGTCGCCCGCGAGGACCCGGATGTCGGCGGGGCCGGTGGGCGCGAGCGCGTGGGCGTAGTCCCCGGAGGCGACCTTGCGCACGTCCGCCCGCAGCCGGTCCAGGGGCCGCTGCACGCCGAGGCGCAGACCCGCGAAGGCCAGGGCCATCAGCGCGAGCACCACGGCGGCGATCACGACGAAGACCGTGTTGCGCATGGTGCGTACGGAGGCCAGGTCGGTTCGGGCCCGGTCGCGCTCCGCGGCGATGTGCTCCTGCTGGACCCTGAGGGCGGTGCGCAGCGCGTCGAACTGGGTCCGCCCGCTCTCCGCCCGTTCCTGGGCGAGGGCGGTCGGGTCCGCGGCGGCGGCGATGGGCCGGGCGACCGACGCGTGCCACTTCTCGGCGAGCTCGTCCACCCGGGCGAGATCGGCCGAGGCCCGTGCGTCCCCGGCCGTGAGGTCCTCCAGCTCGGCCATGGCGGTCTTCTGCTGGGCCAGACCGGTGCGGTAGGGGTCGAGGAACTCCGCGTCCCCGGCCAGGCCGTAACCGCGGATGCCCGTCTCCTGGTTGACCAGCGCCGCCTCCATGCGCACCGAGGAGATGAGCGCGGGGGACCAGCGGCCGACGAGCCGCTGGTTGACCGCCGTGGACCGGACCAGGGCCCAGGTGCCGCAGGTGCCGAGCACGAGCAGCACCACCAGGGCCACGGTCGTGCCCGTGACGAGCCAGCGGCTGGTGCTCCAGCCGGGCCGGCCCCGCTCCGGCCGGAGCTCGGCCGGCCGGAAACCCTCTTCGGCGCTCTGCACGGTGGTTTGCCTCTCACTCGGCTGGGAAACGGTGGGCGGATCACGGGCTCCAGTACCCACCGGAGCGCGGGTCACCCTACCCCGCCGACAACGCAGGTTGTCGCGGGCCTCCCGCTCCGGCTACGGTGCGGCCATGACAGTGGAGACCTCGGCGCCTCCCGGGACCGACGAGCTCGCCGACCGCGCGCGTCGCGCCGTCGCGGACCTGGCGCAGCGACTCGCGCTGGAGCCGGACGCCGTCCCGTACGGGGAGGACCGTGACGCCGACGGTCCCCCGGCGGACGAGAACTGGACCGACCCGCTGGCCGCGCTGCGCGCGCTGGCCCTCCTCAGCCGCGCGGTCGACGAGTGCGCCGCCCGGGCGGCCCGCGCCGCCGCGGACGAGGGGGCCGGCTACCCGCAGCTCGGCGGCGCCTGGGGCGTCAGCCGGCAGGGCGCCCGCAAACGCTGGCCCGGCCTGGTCTTCACCGCACGACCGCCCTCCCGCCCCCTGCCCAACGATCACCGGAGCCCCCACATGAACGGCCTTGCACCCCGGCGCACCTACACCGTCCTGCTCGTGGAGGACGACGTGGCCGACGCCATGCTCATCGAGGAGGCCCTGATCGAGCGCGGGATGGCGCGGGGCATCAACCGGGTCGACGACGGGGTGTCCGCGCTGGAGTACCTGCGCGACCCGGCGAAGGACCGCCCGGACCTGATCGTCCTCGACCTCAACATGCCCCGCATGAACGGCCGTGAGCTGCTCGGCGTGCTCAAGAACGACGAGCAGCTCTCCAGCATCCCGATCGTGGTCCTCACCACCTCGGCCGCGCCCGACGACGTCCAGGACGCCTACACGCAGCACGCCAACGCCTACGTGACCAAGCCGGTCAACCTGGACGACTTCGTGCACACCGTCCAGAGCATCGACAGCTTCTTCCTGGAGACCGCCGTCCCGCCCCAGCACCGCCTGGACGGCTGAGAACGCCGCCCCCCGGGGCGCGTACCGCGTCCGCAGTACGCGCCCCTGGGGCCGTACCTCCCAAGGAGGCCGGGGGTTCCGCCCTCCGGCCCGGGAAACGCCTGTCGCCCGGCTTTAGGGTCGTGACATGGAGACCTCTACCGCACGACGGCTCCGGTGGCCCCGCGCGCGCGGCCGATGGGCGGCGGCACTCGCCGCCCTCGTCGTGCTCGCCGGTGCCGGCACCTGGACCGCCGTGGCCGACGACGGCACACCCGCCGTGCACCACCGGGACCGAACGATCCGCGACGGCGGTACGCCCCTGGACACCACGTACTTCACCGCCGACGGCGGCGGGCGGCGCCCCGCCGTACTGCTCGGCCACGGCTTCGGCGGCAGCAAGGACGACGTGCGCGCCGAGGCCGAGAAGCTCGCGGCGGACGGGTACGCGGTCCTCACCTGGTCGGCGCGCGGGTTCGGCGAGTCCGGCGGAAAGATCGGCCTCAACGATCCCGGCGCCGAGGTCGCGGACGTCTCCCGCCTGATCGACTGGCTCGCCACCCGCCCCGAAGTCCGGCTCGACGGCAAGGGCGACCCGCGCGTCGGCGTCACCGGCGCCTCCTACGGCGGCGCGGTCTCCCTCCTCGCCGCCGGGTACGACGACCGGGTGGACGCCGTCGCGCCCGTCATCACCTACTGGAACCTCGCCGACGCGCTCTTCCCGGGCGGGGTGTTCAAGAAGCTCTGGGCCGGGATCTTCGTCAGCAGCGGCGGCGGCTGCGAGAAGTTCGAGCCGCGGCTCTGCGCGATGTACGAACGCGTCGCGGCGAGCGGCGTACCGGACGCCGAGGCGCGCGCCCTGCTGACGGAACGTTCGCCCTCCGCCGTCGCCGACCGCATCGACGTGCCCGCCCTCATCGTGCAGGGCCAGACCGACTCGCTCTTCCCGCTCGGCCAGGCCGACGCCATGGCGAAGGCCGTCTCCGGCAACGGCGCACCGGTCTCCGTCGACTGGATCGCGGGCGGCCACGACGGCGGCGACACCGAGGACGCCCGCGTCCAGAACCGTATCGGCGCCTGGTTCGACCGCTACCTCAAGGGCGACGAGGGCGCCGACACCGGCCCCGCCTTCCGCGTCACCCGCACCGGAGGCGTCGACTCCACCGACGGCGCCGCCCTCACCCGGGGCGCCGGTGCCGACACCTATCCCGGACTGCGCGGCGGCGCCCAGGAGTTCGCCCTGAAGGCCACCGGCTCCGGTCCGGACACCCCGGTCGCCGGAAGCGCCGGAAGCACCGCGAGCACGGGAGGTGCCCCGAGCACCCCGGACACCGTGACCGTCCGCAACCCGGCCGGGGGCAGCCCGCCCGCGATCTCCGCCGTTCCCGGGCTCGGCGCCGGGCTCTCCCAGCTCTCCTCCCTCGGCGTCGGCCTCTCCCTGGACTTCCCCGGCCAGCACGCCACCTTCGACAGCGCACCGCTGACCTCCTCGGTGCGCCTCACCGGCACCCCCACGGTGAAGGTCACCGTCAAGGCCCGTACCGGCGACGCCGTCCTCTTCGGCAAGGTGTACGACGTCGCGCCGGACGGCAAGCGCCAGGAGCTGCCCGCCCAGCTCGTCGCCCCCTACCGGATCACCCCCAACCAGCAGGGCAAGCCGGTCGAACTGACCCTGCCCGCCGTCGACCACGCCTTCGACGCCGGACACCGCTTCCGCCTGGTGCTCTCCGCGACCGACCTCGGCTACGCGTCTCCGGCCGAGCCGAACACGTACACCGTGACCGTCGACGGCCCGCTCTCCGTACCCACCGACGCCGGACTGACCGCCGCGGCGGCCGGACTCCCCTGGTGGACCTGGGGACTTCCGGCCGCAGCCCTCCTGGTCGCCGCCGTGCTGCTGCTCACCGCGCGCCGCCGCAGCGCGACGCCCGCCCCGGACCCGGCGCTCGCGGGCGTACCGCTCCAGATCTCCGGACTCGCGAAGAAGTACGCGGGGGCCGCGGACCGTTACGCCGTCAAGGACCTGGGCTTCCGCGTCGAACAGGGGCAGGTCCTCGGACTCCTCGGCCCCAACGGCGCCGGGAAGACCACCACCCTGCGGATGCTGATGGGCCTCATCACCCCCGACGCGGGCGAGATCCGCGTCTTCGGCCAGGCAATCCAGCCCGGCGCCCCGGTGCTCTCCCGCGTCGGCGCGTTCGTCGAGGGCGCCGGCTTCCTGCCGCACCTGTCCGGCCGCGCCAACCTGGAGCTGTACTGGCAGGCCACCGGCCGCCCCGCCGAGGACTCCCACATGGACGAGGCCCTGGAGATCGCGGGCCTCGGCGACGCGCTCGCCCGGGCCGTGCGCACCTACTCCCAGGGCATGCGCCAGCGCCTCGCCATCGCCCAGGCCATGCTCGGCATGCCGGACCTCCTCATCCTCGACGAACCGACCAACGGCCTCGACCCGCCGCAGATCCGCGAGATGCGGGACGTGATGATCCGTTACGCGGCGGGCGGCCGGACCGTCATCGTCTCCAGCCACCTCCTCTCCGAGGTCGAACAGTCCTGCACCCACCTCGTGGTCATGGACCGGGGACGGCTCGTCCAGGCGGGCCCGGTCGCCGAGATCACCGGCTCCGGCGACATGCTGCTCGTCACCACCGCCGAGGAGGTCGCCGAACCGGTGCTCCGAAAGATCGAAGCGCTCGCGGGCGTCGCCTCGGCGGTCCGCACCGACGACGGGCGGGGGCTGCTGGTACGGCTCGACGGCGCCACCACCGCCGGGCTGATCACCGAACTCGTCCGGCTCGACGTGCCGCTCACCGGTGTCGGCCCGCACCGCCGCCTGGAGGACGCGTTCCTCACCCTGATCTCCGGAGGCTCCGCATGAGCGACGTCCTCACCGGCAGCGGTCCCGCACCCGGCGGGACCGCACCCGGCTACCACCCCCGGCGCACCCTCCCGCTCCGCGTCGAGGCGATGCGGCAACTGCGCCGCCGCCGCACCGTGCTGATGGGCGGAGTGCTGGCCGCCCTCCCGTTCATCCTGATCGCCGCCTTCGCCATCGGCGGCACCCCCGGCTCCCGGGGAGGCTCCGGTGCCGACCGGATCAACCTGATGGACACCGCCACCGCCTCGGCGGCCAACTTCGCCGCCGTCAACCTGTTCGTCTCGGCGGGCTTCCTGCTGGTGGTGCCGGTGGCGCTGTTCTGCGGGGACACCGTGGCCTCCGAGGCGAGCTGGTCCTCACTGCGCTACCTCCTCGCCGCCCCCGTCCCGCGCGCCCGGCTGCTCCGGAGCAAGCTCGTCGTCGCCCTCGGCTTCAGCCTGGCCGCGATGGTGCTGCTCCCGCTGGTCGCCCTCGCGGCCGGAGCGGCGGCCTACGGCTGGGGACCGCTCCAGCTGCCGACCGGCGGCGAACTCGCCCAGTCCGCCGCGCTGCCCCGGCTCGCGCTCGTCGTCGCCTTCGTCTTCGTCTCCCAACTCGTCACCGCAGGGCTGGCGTTCTGGCTCTCGGTGAAGACGGACGCACCGCTGGGCGCGGTGGGCGGCGCGGTCGGACTGACCATCGTCGGCAACGTCCTGGACGCGGTCACCGCGCTGGGCCACTGGCGCGACTTCCTGCCCGCGCACTGGCAGTTCGCCTGGGCGGACGCCCTCCAGCCCCAACTGGAGTGGGGCGGCATGATCAAGGGGTCGGCCGTGTCGGTGACCTACGCCCTGATCCTGTTCGCCCTGGCCTTCCGGGGATTCGGCCGGAAGGACATCGTGTCGTAGGAACCGGGCCGGGTCCGGACACCGCTCCGTGAGGACGTCGTGTCCGGACCCCGATGTTCCGCGTCCCGGACGGCCCCGGGCAGCGTTCCGTCACCGCATCGAGATTCATCCGCAACCGGTTCGACGGCTCCCGGCGCCCCCCGCGCGCGTCACATTCACAGATGTCGACGACTTGGGGGCCTCGGATGAACCACCGCACCTCGATACGCCCGGCGGGCCGGGCACGGGCGGGCGCGGCACTCGCCGCCCTGCTGGTGAGCGCCGCGCTCCTCGCCGGATGCTCGGCGAGCGGCTCGGGCGGCCACTCGTCCGAAGGCTTCGCCGCGGACAAGCGGGGCGGCCCGGTACCCGCCCCCGCGCCCACCGCGCCGGACGAGGCGGGCAAGCAGGCGAAGGGCGACGAGGCCGCACCCGACTACCTCTCCACCTTCGCGCTCGACGTGGACACCGCCAGCTACGGATACGCGCGCCGCGTCCTCGGCGACGGACAGCTCCCGAAGCCGGAGACCGTACGGCCCGAGGAGTTCGTCAACAGCTTCAAGCAGGGGTACGAACGCCCCGGCGGCAACGGCTTCTCCGTCAGCGTCGACGGAGCCCGCGTCGACGGAGCCCGCGTCGACGGAGACCGCGTCGACGGAGCCGGCGCCGGGGGAGGGGCCGACGGCTGGTCCCTGCTGCGGGTCGGACTGGCGACCAAGGCAGCCGACGACACCGCGCCGAGGCCGCCCGCCGCACTCACCTTCGTCGTCGACATCTCCGGCTCCATGGCCGAGACCGGCCGCCTGGACCTGGTGCGGTCCTCCCTCACGTACCTCACCGAGCAACTGCGCGACGACGACTCGGTGGCCCTGGTCACCTTCAGCGACGAGGCCGAGACCGTGCTGCCCATGACCGCGCTGCGCGGCCACCGCACGAAGATCCGGGAAGCCGTCGAAGCACTTCACACGGACAGCGCCACCAACGTCGCCGCCGGAGTGGAACGCGGCTACGACGAGGCCGTGGAAGGCCGCCGGAAGGGCGCCACCAACCGGGTCGTCCTGCTCTCCGACGCCCTCGCCAACACCGGCGAGACCGACGCCGACACGATCCTGGAGCGGATCGACAGCTCACGGCGCGCGTACGGCATCACCCTCTTCGGCGTCGGCGTCGGCAGCGACTACGGCGACGCCCTGATGGAACGGCTCGCCGACAAGGGCGACGGCAACACCACCTACGTCGCCGACGAGGCCCAGGCCCGCAAGGTCTTCGTCGACCAGCTCCCCGCCCACGTCCAGCTGCGCGCCCGCGACGCGAAGGCGCAGGTCGCCTTCGACCGGAAGACGGTCCAGCAGTTCAAGCTCATCGGGTACGAGGACCGGGCCGTCGCCGACGAGGACTTCCGCGACGACAGCGTGGACGGCGGCGAGGTCGGCCCCGGGCACACGGTGACCGCGCTCTACGCCGTACGCCTGCGCGAGAAGGCCTCCGGCCACGTCGCCACCGCCACCGTGCGCTGGCTCGACCCCGTGACCCGCAAGGCGCGGGAGGCGACCGGTTCGGTGGAGACCGGTGCCCTCGACGGAGCGCTCTGGGGCGCCGCCGACCCACGCCTCCAAGTGACGGCGGTGGCGGCCTACTTCGCCGACGAGCTGCGCGGAGGATCCCTTCCCGGCGCCCCGGGACTCGGTGAACTCACCTCCCGTGCGCGGAAACTGGCCGCCGAGACCGAGGACGGCTCGGTGGCCAGGCTGGCCGACGCCATCAGCCAGGCCGCCGCGCTCACGGGCGGGGCGGGCGAGATGCCGAGCGCACCGGCAGAGGGCGAGATGGACTGAGGGGCGGTCCGGACGGAAGCGGCGGGGCCGGGGCGGAAGCGGCGGGGCCGGGGCGGCCGAAACCGTGGGCCGCCCCGGCCCCGCCGCTTCCCCGTCTCACACGTTCGGGACCTTGAGCCTCGCCCAGCTGTCCTCGCCCGGGACACCGTCGGCCGCGTCGCCGACGTACCCGAGCTTGCGCTGCCAGGCGGCGTACGACGCGCGGTCGGACGCCGACCAGGTGGGTCCGGGCCCGACCGCGTACAGGTCGCAGCCCTCCGCCACGAGCCGCCTGCCCATGGCGGTGATGATCGGACTGTTGCGCCCGATCGTGAAGAAACCGGCCCCGGGGAACGGCTCGTACGGCTCCGGGATCGGCCCGTCCGGAGCCGCGCCGAGCCGGACCCCGATCCGGTCGCGCATCGCGGTCATCGGGAAGCCGCGCGGGTCCACCTTCCCCGGCTGCCACTCCAGGTGCCCGATCACGGAGCGCTCGGACCACTTGTGGGCGCGGCAGAGCGCTGCCGACGCCCGCTCGATCGCCAGCAGTTGGGCGGCCGGCCAGGGGTCCAGGCCGTCGCCGAGGTTGACGCACTCGAAGCCGTAGAAGTGGGTGTTGCCGTCCGTGTTGGCCTCGTTGTCGGCAGGCAGCGTCGCCGCCTCGGCGACCACCGCGCGCAGCACGTCGTCGTCGCCGAGCCCGGCGTGGTTGGCACGGCCGTTGCCCACCAGGTGGACCGTGCCCTCCTTGTCGATGACCCCGTGGCAGAGCGGCCCGGGGAGGTCGGAGCGTCCGGAGTAGCAGAGCTCCACGGAGTTCGCGGTGCCGGACGTGACGGTGTGATGGATCATCACGCCGTTGACCGGGCCCCAGGGGCCCTTGTGGTCGCGGTTGTTCGTGCGCCAGCTCTTGTACTCCACCACCTTCAGCCCCTCATCGCGGAGGGCCTTGAGCAGGGTGTCGGCGGACAAGGGGGTTGCCATGGTGGTGCTCCCTCGGTGCTTCGTCTGCGCGGTCGTGCGGAATGCGGTCGTGCGGAACGGGGTCGTACGGAACGCGGCCGTACGGGGATTCTGTGCCCCTCCGTGACCGTCTCCGAACCATCGGTCACCGGGGTGAGGGGGCGCGCAGCGTATCGCGGCCCGCCCCGCCCCCGTGGCCGAAGAGCCCGATCCCCGCCCTACCGGGTGACCCGCACCCGCGTACGCAGCGGCAACTCCGCCGAGGAACGCCCCACCGCGAACTCGTACGACCCCGGCAGCAGCGTCCAGCCGTCCTCCACCGACCGCCACACGGCCAGCGCTTCCCGGGGCACGTCCAGGGCGACGACGGCCGAACGGCCCGGCTCCACCGTCACCTTGGCGAACGCTTTGAGCTGCGAGGGGGGCTCGCCCGCCGCCGCCGGGAAGGTGACGTAGAGCTGCACGACCTCGCTGCCCGCGCGGGAGCCGGTGTTGCGGACCCGCACGGTCGCCCGGTGACCGGAACCGGCCCGGACGACCTTCAGCTCGGAGAGGGCGAAGGTGGTGTACGACAGGCCGTGGCCGAACGGGAAGAGCGGCTGCTCGCCCGACCGCGTGTACCAGCGGTACCCGACGGCCAGCCCCTCGTCGTAGTAGACCTGCTTGCCGTCGCCCGGGAACTCCACCAGCCGCTTGGCCGGCCCCTGCGTCTCCGTCGCCGGGAAGGTCTCGGGAAGCCGGCCGCCGGGCTCCGCGTCGCCGAAGAGCATCGCGGCGACCGCGTTGCCCTGCTCCTGGCCCCCGTACCAGTTGGCGATCACCGCCGGAACCTCCGGCAGCCACGGCATCAGTACGGCCCCCGAGGTGTTGAGCACCACGACGGTACGGGGGTTGGCGGCGGCGACCGCGGCGATCAGCTCGTCCTGGTCGGCGGCGAGGGCCAGCGTCGAGCGGTCCATGCTCTCGGCCGTCACGTCCACCACGACCACCACCGCCACCTCCGCCGCGGCGGCGGTGGCCGCCGCCTCGGCGATCAGCCGGTCCTGCCCCGGCTGGTGGCCCACCCGCAGGCTCGCGGCGCCGGAGGTGTGGCGGTAGGTGACCTCGATGGAGTGCGGGCCCTCGGCGAGGGTCACGAAGCCGTTCTGCACCACCTCGGCCCCGGTCGTGTAATCCGCCACGACCGCCCCGTCGATGGTGAGCACCACCGCCCCGCCGCCGCTCAGCGAGAACCGGTACCGCCCGGTGACGGACGCCGTGTACGTACCGCTGTACCGCGCCGACCAGGCGCCGGTCCGGCCGCTCACCGGGGGTGGCGCGGCGGTCCAGTCGAGGCGGTCGGTGGTCGTGGTGGCGAGGACCGTGCCGGTGAGGTCGGCCGAGGCGTAGTAGACCGCCCGCAGCCCCGCACCCAGGGCGGACGCGGGCACGGCGGGCAGCGCGCCGACCCCGAGGGTGCCGCGCGCGTACGTCACCGGGACGCTCACCGGGGCGCTCGCGGCGCGGGCCGTGATCCCGGCGAGCGGGGTCACCACCCCGCCGTACGGGTTCACGCTGCCCGAACCGCCGCCGTGCGACCGGTACCCCGCACCCGCCGCGTCCCCGATCACCGCCACCGACCGGGGAGCGGCGAACGGCAGCACCCCGCCCGCGTTCTTCAGCAGCACACTGCCCTGCACCCCGATCCGGCGGGCCAGCAGCCGGTTCTCCTCGGTGGAGACGACCGTGTCCAGCAACGTCAGCGGATCGGGGAGCGGGTGGTCGAACAGCCCGACCCGGTACATCGCCGTCAGCACCCGCACGGCCATCGCGTCGAGTGTCTCCCCGGTGACCGCACCCCGCGCCACCGCCGAGGCGAGCGCCGTACCGAGGTACGTCGACCCGGGCATCTCCGTGGTGGACCCCGCCTCGGCGGTTCGCACCGTGCTGTGGGTGCCGCCCCAGTCCGACATCACGATGCCGTCGAAGCCCCAGCCGTCTTGCAGCACGTCCTGGACCAGGGTGCGGTTCTCGTGCGTCCAGACCCCGTTGACCTTGTTGTACGCGGTCATCACCGCGCCCACGCCGCCCTGTTGGACGGCAGCGCGGAACGCGGGGAAGTAGATCTCGTGCAGCGCGCGCGAGGACACCACCACGTCGATCGAGTGCCGCAGCGTCTCCTGGTTGTTGGCCGCGAAGTGCTTCACCGTCGCGATGACGTGCTGCGACTGGATGCCCCGTACGACGGGCGCCGCCAGCGCGGCGTTGAGGTGCGGGTCCTCCGTGAACGTCTCGAACGACCGGCCCCACCGGGGCGTCCGCAGGATGTTGACGCACGGCCCGAGCGCCACGTTGTGCCCCTTGGCCGCCTGCTCACCCCCGTACGCCCTCCCGTACGTCTCCGCCGCGGCCGGGTCCCAGGTCGCCGCCAGCGCCTTCGAACAGGGCCACTGGGTCACCCCCGTCGACCCGTTCCCCACCCCGCTCGGCCCGTCCGCCAGGATCGTCGCGGGGATGCCGAGCCGCTCGTTGCCCGGCACCTTGCCGATGTACCCGGGCCGCGGGACCTCCGCCTTGACGTTCACCCCGTGCAGCAGGGCGATCTTCTCGTCCGTCGTCATCCGCCCGACCAGCTCGACCGCCTTCGCCCGGGCGGCGGCCGACCCGGGCTGCGTCACGGGGCCCACGGACACGGGTGCGGCTCCTTCGACGGCCGGGGCTTCGGCGCCCTTCGCGCCGTCGGCACTTCTGCTGCCCGAGCCCGAGCCCGAGCCCGAGCCCGCGTCCTTGTCCTTGTCCGAGGCAGCGGCCCCGGCCCCCACGGCGGTGAGCCCGGCGGCGAGCGTGCCCGCACTCCCCAGTCTCAGCAGCGAACGACGACTGACCCGCATGGCCTCTCCCGGTGTTGGATGCCAGGAACCTAACGGCCGGTGGCGTGCGGGCCCGGGAGACACCAGCGGTGATGCCGGTCGCGGTACACCGATGCAGCCACGGACGACCGGGCTCCCGCCCGCCGGGAGTGGCAGCATCGGGTGATCGGCCGCACGGCGCCGCCGACGCCGTGCGACCGATCAGCTTCTATCGACCGCCCTGTACCGATCGCCTTCTCAGGCGCAGGGAACGCCGTTCAGGGCGAAGCCCGTCGGGGTGGCGCCCGGCGCCCCGGATCCCTGGAATCCGAAGGACGCCGAACCGCCCGGGGCGATCGCCTTGTTGTGACCGGCGTCGGTGGCCGTCACGGCCGCGCCGGTCTGGGTGGCGGTCGCGTTCCACGCGCTGGTGACCTTCTCCCCGCCGACGAAGCTCCAGACGAGGCGCCAACCGTCCACCGCGGTCGTGCCGGTGTTGCGGACGGTGACGTCGGCGGTGAAGCCGCTGCCCCAGGAGGAGCCGACCTTGTAGACGACGGCGCAGCCCGCCCCCGCAGTGGGCGTCGGGGTCGGCGTGGGAGTCGGTGTGGGGGTGGGGGTCGGTGTCGGGGTGGGCGTGGGAGTCGGGGTGGGCGTGGGTGTGGGTGTGGGAGTCGGGGTGGGCGTGGGCGTCGGGGTGGGTGTCGGGCCGGACCCGTCCGGCAGGGCTCCCCACTGGCGTACGCCCCCGTCCAGCAGCACCAGGTTCGGCGCGTCCGCCGGGGTGGCGCCCGGTGTGGTGGGCAGGCCCTGGAGGGACCAGTCGTTCGACGGGTCCCAGGCGCCCGAGGAACTGATGCGGAACTGGACCTCCTTGCGGTACGCCGACTGCCCGGCCGGCGCGATCACCGTGTTCGAGCAGTCCACGCTCACGTAGTACACGCTGCCCGTGTACAGCGTGGGCCCGCTCGCTGTGCCGCACTGGTTGTAGTTGGTGGTGACCGTGACGGCCGTCGGCGAGACCCCCGGCTCCAGCGTGAAGTAGTACCGCAGGGACGCCTTCGTCAGCGAGCGGGCGGGCCAGGCCGACTTGTTGACCAGGTACGCCTTGATCTCGGTGAAGTTGCTCCCGGAGGCGTTCACCGACGCCTGCGCCAGCACCTGCGGTCCGTCCGGCTGCTCGGTGGGCGGGAAGGCGGTGAGCGGGGCGCCGCCGTACTCGGCGTAGAGGCGGGCGAGGGCGCCCGTGAACGCCGCGTTGTAGTCGGTGGCCACCTCATTGTTGGTGTAGTTCTGCCGGTCGTCGGTGTAGGCGTCGTCGGCCGCGCTCGGACCGCCGACGAGGGCGCCGTAGAGGACGTGCCGGCTTTCGGCGGGGCTGGTGATCTGGTCGGTCCACGAGCCGTGCGAGGTGCGGTGGTGCGGTTTGGTGGGAGGTGTGTTGCCGAAGCCGACGACGTAGCTCGCCCCGCGGGGGTTGTCGCCGAGCGCGTAGTCGATCTGGCGCACCGCGAAGTCGTGGTAGCGCGCCTTGCGGGTCGCGTCGCCGGTCAGCCAGTCGCTGTAGGAGAGCGCGGCGAACGCGGTGTTGGCCGCGTACCGCAGGGAGCCCCACGAGTCCAGCACGGCCTCGCCGCCGGGGGAGTAGCGGACCTTCTCGCCGTTCACCCCGGACGTCCACCAGTCGAGCCACCGGTTGGCGTCGTCGATGTACTTCTGCTTCCCGGTGATCTTGGCGAGGAGCACGTAGGAGCCGTAGGAGGTGTCGTCCCAGGAGAGGGTCCACCGGTAGGAGCGGGTGGTGGTCTGCGGCTCGGTGGAGAGGCCGTCGTAGTACTGCTCGGCCTTGGCGAGGTAGGTGGCGTCACCGGTGGCCCGGTAGAGCCAGACGGCACCCCACACCAGCTCGTCCTGGTACCCGCTCCAGGAGTTGTAGTACGACTTCGCGTCGGTGATGCAGTCGCTGTACTTGCCCCGGTAGGTGTCGGCGAACGCGTACAGCTGCTTCGCGTGGTTGACCAGCTTCGCCGCGTAGGCCGGGTCGTCGTCGGTGAACAGCATGGAGGACGAGGCCATCGCGGCGGCCGTCTGCCCGGCGAGGTCCGTACCGGGGCAGGAGGCGTCGATCCGGTAGGCGGGCCGGGCCATCGGCATCACCTCGGCCGGGCCCCACCACTTGTGGTCGTCGGCGCCGTTGCCCACCTGGCCGTACAGCACGTTCGCGGACGGGTGCGCCCTGACGAAGTAGTCGTTGACGTAACGCAGACTGTCCTTGAGGTACTTCAGCTGCCCCGACGCGGTGTACGCGGCCTTCTGCTCCACGCCGCCCCAGGCCAGGACGGTGGCGCTGTACGCCATGGGCAGACCGAACTTGACGTGGTCTCCGGCGTCGTACCAGCCGCCGGTCAGGTCGAGACCGACGTCCTTGCCGTCGTCGAGACCCGAGTCGCCGCGCCAGGAGACCCGGTTGTCCTCGGGCAGTCGGCCGGAGCGCTGGGCCTCGTAGAAGAAGAGCGACTTCTGCAGCGCCTCGCCGTAGGCGAACGCGGGGGCGGCTGCGGCCGGGGTCGCGGCGAGCGGGGTGAGGGTGGCGGCGAGCAGGGCGGTCACACCGGCGAGGGCGACGCCCCAGCGGGACCGGACGCCGGACGGGAGACGCAGCCGCGGAATCAGCCCGCGGCGTGGACGCAGCCACCGCTGCTTTGCATGTGCCTGACAACGCATGGGTTTCTTCTCTCCGTGGGGAGTGTCGGGAGTGTCGGCCACGGGCAGCGGCGGCGAGGTGTGATGGGAGCGCTCCCGCGCCTCAGACTGCCGCCCCGCGAAACGAAGCGGCAATGTGCGAACGCGCCACTTCCACGCCGCGTGGCCGAAACTGTTCGCTCATTGGGCGGGTACCGCAGCCGAGGGCGGGCCATGCCGGTGGCCGGAGGCGTGATGGCCGGGGCCGGCCCTGAGCGCCGGGTCGAGTTCCCGTGAGGCGTCCGGAATCACGTTGGTGTACGGGCGTTGACAGGACGTCACCCCACTCCCAATATGGGAGCGCTCCCATCGGCGGGACCGGGCCGCCGACCCGCATGCGCCCGACCGCACCGCGCTCACCTGCCGCCTTCCGCGCCGCCCGCGCGGAACATTCCGCTGCCCGGACGCCGCTCCACCCGCCACGTCGCACGCACTCTCGTACTCCCGATCGCCCGCACTTCCGCTCGCCCGAACTTCCGCTCGCACACGCTCCCGAACTCCTGCTCGCCCGAACTCCCGCTCGCCCGAACTTCCGCTCGCTCGGCGGCACGGCCCGACATCCACCGACCCGACCCGCTCGTGACGACGGACCATCCAGTGAGGACTCCCATGCCAGCACCGCACGGACCCGGCCGCCCGACCGCCACAGGCTTACGCCCCCTCGCCCGCGGCGCGGCCGTTCTGGCCGTGGCCTCAGCCCTGCTGACGTCGCTGGTCGGCGTCGCACCCGCCGCGTCGTCGGCGTCGTCGGCGGCGGCATCGGCGACCGACGCCGCGGACGTGGACGTCCAGGTCAACGCCCAGGCGGCGCTGGGCCGGCTGTCCGACACCGCCCGCGGCGTCAACACCGCCGTCTGGGACTCGCACATGAACGATCCCGAGGTGGCCGAGCTGATGAAGGCGGCCGACGTGGGGGCGATGCGCTACCCCGGCGGGTCGTACGCGGACATCTACCACTGGGAGACGCACACGGCGCCCGGGGGCTACGTCGCCCCGGGCACCGGTTTCGACTCCTTCATGGGCACCGTCGCCGCCACCGGCGCACAGCCCATCCTGATCGCCAACTACGGGTCCGGCACGCCCGAGGAGGCCGCCGGCTGGGTCAGGTACGCGAACATCACGAAGAAGTACGGCGCGAAGTACTGGGAGATCGGCAACGAGATCTACGGCAACGGCCACTACGGCAGCGGCTGGGAGCACGACGACCACCAGGACAAGAGCCCCAGCGAGTACGCCCGCCAGGTCCGCGCCTACGCCGCGGCCATGAAGGCCGTCGACCCGACCGTCAAGATCGGCGCCGTCCTCACCAGTCCGGGCGAATGGCCGGACGGCGTGACCGGCGAAGGGGACTCCGGTGACTGGAACAACACCGTGCTGCCCGAAGTGGCCGACGTCATCGACTTTGTGAGCGTCCACTGGTACGCCGGAGGATCCGACACCACCGCCGCGGACGCCTCCGCCAGGCTGGCCAGGCTCCCCGGTGAACTGCGGGAGGTACGCAACCAGCTCGACCGGTACGCGGGCGCCGACTCCCCGGACATCGGCATCGCGCTCACCGAGATCAACACCAACACCGGTGGCGCTCGGCTCACCGCCCGCGCCAACGGACTGTTCGCCGCCGACGCGTTCATGACGGCGCTGGAGAACGGCGTGTTCAACGTCGACTGGTGGAACACCCACAACGGCGTCGGCGAGATCACGACCGTCGACGGTGAGACCGACTACGGCGACATGGGGATGCTCTCCAGCGGCGCCTGCAACGGTGACGTCTGCGAGCCGGCGCCGAACACACCGTTCCACCCCTACTACGGCATGAAGATGACCAGCGAACTCGGCACCGCGGGCGACACCATGGTCGCCGCCGCGTCGTCCGCGCAGGACGTGTCGGCACACGCGGTCCTCCGCCGCGACGGACGGCTCAGCGTCCTGCTGGTCAACAAGAACCCGGACGCCGCCCGGACCGTGGACCTCGACTACGCGGGCTTCACCCCTGCCGCCACCGCGCCCCGGGCCAGCCGCTACGCACAGGGCGACAGCGACATCACCGCGCTGGCCGCCGGGGCGACGTCCGCCTCGCGGGTCACCGTGCCGGCGTACGGACTGCTCTCCCTCACCCTCGAACCGCTGGCCGGCACAGGACCGGGAGCCTCGGCCGCCGGAGCCCCGGGCACCCCGAAGCTGGCAGGGGTGACCGACACCACCGCGAGCCTGTCCTGGGGAAGCGCGACGGGCGCCGCCCGCTACCTGGTCCAGGAGCGCGACGGCGCGCACACCCACCTGATCGGCGAGACCACTGGCACCTCCGTGACCCTGCGGAACCTGCCCCCGGGCAGCACCCACACGGTCAACGTGCTGGCAGCCGACGCCTCCGGGCGGATCTCCGCCCCGTCCTCCCCGCTGACCTTCACCACCGGCGTCCCGTCGAACGCGTCCTGCGCGGTGACCTACCACCGGGACACGAGCTGGGGCAACGGCTTCGTGTCCACGGTCACCGTCCGCAACCTCTCCGACGTGCCGATCACCGGCTGGACCGTCGACTGGGACTGGCCGACCGGAACCCAGACGGTGTCCTCCGGCTGGAACGCCACGTTCTACCAGACCGGCTCCCACGTGCGGGTGACCGCACCCGACGGAGCGGGGCCGCTGGCCCCGGCCGGCGGCTCGACGGTCTCCTTCGGATTCGTCGGCGCCAACGACGGCCCCAACCCGGAACCGACGGCCTTCCGCCTCAACGGGGCGGTCTGCACCAGCGGCTGACGCCCCGTCGGCCAACGCCTACGACCTGCCCCTCAGGCCCACCCTGCCGCGCGGACCATTCCTGCGGTGGGGTGGGCCGAGTGGCGGGGTGGGGTGAGTGGCGGGGCACTCTCGGGCACGTGACGGCGCCTTGTCCCGCGCAGCGTCGGCAACTCGCGCGACACCCGCTGCGCTGGCCGCCGTCGCCTCGACCACCCGTAGCGGCCCGGTGGCAGCCGTAGAGCCCCGGTGCCGACCTTGATCACAAGGCGGATGCCGGGGCTTCGCTCTCTCCTCCACCGAAACCCACCGTGACCAGCGAAGAGCCCTCCCGGCGGGGAGGGCTCTTCGCTGGTGCCCCCGGCAGGACTCGAACCTGCGGGCAAGCGCTTAGAAGGCGCTTGGCCGGACCGGCGGCGCATGCTGCCCGAGCTGGCGTTATCCGCCTCGTGGTGGTGGGCGTGCGGCGCCTTCGACTCGTATTCGGCACGGGGCCTGGGACGGGCGTCGGCTGAAGCCGCGTGCTCGGGGTACCCGCCTGAACATGCTGGCTCTGAGCGCCTATCGGTCCTACCACGGCACAACGACGGTCTGGGCCTTCGTCGTTGCCATCCTCATCGGGGTCGTGGCGGTCTGGTACTTCCGACGTCGAAGGTAGGCGCCCGACCTGCTGCCACGGACCCGGCGGGCCGCTACTGCCGATTGATGGGGATCTCGTAAACGATCTCGCAGTGTGCGACCGGCACCACGATGTCGGCGGTCTCGACGGGCCGGCCCTGGTCGCTGTAGTACGTCCGCCGGATGTGCGTCACGTACGCGCCGTTCTGGATGCCGAGGAGTGACGCTTCCTCCGCGGTCGCCCCGCGCGGCTCCGGCTGCTCCACTGCGTGCCCGACGGTGATGCCGATGACGGCCATCCGGTTCACCACTCCCACCCCGGCGTGCGGGCCGCCCTCGGGGAGAACGATGAGTGTGCCGACCGTGAGTTCGTACGGCTCCCAACTCGTCGAGAGCTGCACGGGTCGGCCGTTCGCCAGGAACTCGTACACCGTCCGGACGCACAGATCACCCTCGGCGATACCGAGACGCGCCGCGATGTCCGCCGGCGCCGGGACCTTCACATCGGACCGGGACTCCCAGTCGCTCTGCCTGCCCACAGCCTTCATGTCCGCCCGGAACGGCGAACCGTCAGGCTGTTCGCGCGCCGAGGAGCGAACCATCCGCACACGTTCCCGGGGCTCGGCCACGTAGGTGCCCGATCCCGCGCGGCCCTCCAGCAGGCCCTGGGAGATCAGTAGTTCCTGCGCCCGGCGCACCACGTTCTCGCCCACGCCGTACTCCTGGCCGATCTGGGCGCGGGACGGCAGGCGGTCTCCGGGCTCCCAGACGTGCTCTGCGATCCGCCGCCGCAGCTCGTCGGCGATGCGGAGATAAGGCGCTTGCTCAGGCATATGGAAAATCTAGTCCATGGAGGGCGGTACCCCTCCATGGCTTCAGATGGCACTGACGAGGGCGAGCCTCAGGGATCGTGGTCCCAGCGCCGTGCCTTAACGGGCAGGTCCTCAGACTGCCCAAATCGCCGGAGGTCTACGAACTGATGCCCTCTCACCCGAGGCAGTTCTAGCGTCGTTTGGGCGCCCGGTGAATCCCTAGCGCAGATGGCTCAGGATCCTGCCCCGCAAGGCAGTGCCTCGATTAATCCTGCTAATTCGGTCGTTAATTCCGGACCGAACCCGACGGTAGTACTCAGCGGCGTCAGGCATTGGATCTGCCGTCCGTGTCACGTCATCTACTTCGTCGTAGAACGATTGGACGCTAGATGACACCGCTCTTGGGTCGAGTTTGGCTGACTCGACCACCATGATCTGGTATAGCTCGACTAGAAGCGTCAAAAGGTCGGCCTTTTGCCAGGTCCGCGACCGTTCTGGGAACTTGCATTCCTCAATAAACTTCATAATGAAGGTGAGGTTTTCGGAAATCACATGCTGTTGAGGGAAATCATCGTTGAAGCGCTCAAGGAACTCTTCGTGCCTGTCGTCCCGGTTGAAATATCCCGAAATGCACGAGATTACGAGAGTGAGGGCATAGCCGATGTCGTTCATTCGGCGGCCGTCAAGCGACGAAAATACCCTGTGGTCAATGAAGAAGCTTCTGGCGGCAACCTCTTCGGCGAACTTCTTGAACGCCCCATCGAAGCGCGAGTTGTTCACCTCCATTGCATTTAGGGAATAGTTCGTTGAGTTGATTCTGTGAAAAATTTCTCTAGTTTCATCCTCGCTGAGAGGGCCCAGATCGCGCACCACGACTTCGTACTCCAGGAATGCGACCTTTTGGTCTCTGTTCAGCTCCTGATAGCGAGGTACTCGGCCCTGACCAAGTCGAAGGGTCGAAGAATCTGTGAAGTACTCGTACAGGGTGGTGATTCGTTGCTGACCGTCTACGATCAGTTCGGTGCCGTCGCCAGTGTCGGGGTTTACTTCTCCGGCCGAAAGGAAGATTTCAGGGAAGGGTAGACCGTCTAGAACGGTTTCCAGGAACGCCGCCTTGTGCGCATTGGACCATACGAGGCGTCGTTGAAAGTGTGGATTGGGTACCAGCGTCTTATCTCTGATTCCAGTCAAGAGGAGCCTTAGACGCTTGTTGGTGGCCGAAGTCTGCATCTTTTTCACTGATCCCCCGCGATGTTCCTGCATGCCGCCACTGAGTTCATCTGGTATTTAGTAAGGAAAGTCATATCGTGATAGATCGCCGCAGCGATCTTGTATGGACCGTAGCGCCGACTTACCTGAATGGATCGGAAAAATTCCCACCAGGCCTCGGTAAACTCGAAACTTACACCACGAGGAAGCTTGTCTGGGCGAATCCACCCCCAGGCGAGGTACTTCTCGAACTGCCGCCTGTCCGGCCAATAGGCGCCCGACTCCATATATTCATGGGTCTCGTGCCAAACCTTTTCATACAAATCGTGACTTACGATCGCGACATCAATATCTGATGTGTCTCCGAAAATGCGATACCGCTTCGTTGGAGAGATGCTGAACCCCAGTTTCGCGGATCCCACAACAAAGATGTCCTGGTGGACCTTCAATGAGAATTCGTTCGCGATCTCTTCTTTCAGGCTGTAGTGGTCATCCTCGCTTACCGCGAAGCAGGCGCCATGCAAAATGTGGGCATCGACTATTCGTCGATCACTGAAATCTGACGAGAGTGCATCTTTGAATTTTTCAAGACGCCTATCCGCCTCCTCTTTCGTCAAAGTGATTCCTCTCCCCCCGGCGCCATGCTGTCCTTGCTTTAGGATACCGGGGCATGGACAGTGCGGCGGCCCAACTGGCTCCCGTTGGCCCGTAGATGTGTGCAGGTCAGTCTCGGTGGCGTCCGCGACCGGACATCGACAGCGACGGACGGCTGCAACCTGATTGGACCCCTGAAGTGCTGTCGCGCGGCCGACTCGCTAGGAGTAGCGAAGCTGCTGGAGGCCGTGGAGGCGTCGACTGAGGTCGGTGGGCGGCAGAGGCGAAGGTCAGAGGGCCAGGTACAACGAACCCAGACGGTCTTGAGAGTTGTCGTAGCAGCGATGCCACCGTGGGTTCGAACCTTACATCCACCACACGGGAATGGCCTCTGGCCAGGTGAATCGGTCGGGTTAGTTACGTACGCGCTGCCCGTCGACCCTTCTGGTTGCCTGTCAGCTCTCAGTCGATCGTGCACAGGGGGCAGTAGAGAAGGTCTTATCCGGCTCGCCCGGCGAAGCGGCTCCAGCGACGCCATGTTGACAGCCCAACTGCCGGATTTTCATACGCACCTGCGCAGGTGCTGTGGGTCGCCTGCATGCAGTATGTCGAGAGTCCTTGTCTGACCACTGGAGGTGGCCTGACGGCTCGTGGGCCTCCTAGTACTCCAGCCGTAGATCGTGATCTTCACGGCCGAGAGGCGGCTTGCCTGCGGTAATGACAGTGGCGTGCGCGGGCTTGGTGCCGGCGTCGCCAGTGCGACCAGCGGAGCTGGTGCGCGAGGTCGTGGATGGGGCTGATCAGTGCCGCGAACAAGTGTTTGATCTCGTTGCCGGTCAAGGGGGCCAAGCCGTCCGGGGCCGGTCGGTTGCTGCGTTCGGTGGCTGCGGTGACGGCGAGGAAGGCGTGGGCGAGCATCGCGAGGGTGACCCAGCGGTGCCAGGAGGTCCAGCGGCGGACTTGGTGCTCGTCCAGGCCGGTCAAGCCTTTGCTGGCCTGGAACGTCTCCTCGACCGTCCATCGCCGTCCGGCGACCCGCACCAGCTCCGGCATCGGCACCGGGTGGGGTGAGTAGCAGCGGTAGTAGGCGAGTTCGCCGGTGCGTCGGTTGCGGCGGACCAGCAGGCACCACTGCCCAAGCCGACCGGCCGGGCCGTGAACCTCGACCTGTGCCCAGTCGTAGTATCGCTCGCCCTTCGCACCCGATCCGGTCGACAGCCGCTGCCAGGCTCGCTTCGGGATCCGCGCGGCCAGGGTCGTCGCCTGGAACTTCCCGGCCTGCGTGGTGACGGGGTCGGTGCTGGAGATCGCGAGGACGTAGCCGGTCCGGCGGTCTTCCAGGGCGGTCCGCAGGTGCGGATTGTCGCCGTAGACCTCGTCTCCCGCGACCCAGCGGGCCGGTGTTCCGCCGTCCAGGGCCCGCGCGACCATACGCGCGGCAAGCTGCGGCTTGGTGGCGAACACCAGACCGTCCGGGATGCCCGCGCTTCGGCAGCGGTCCGGGTCCTCGGTCCATGAGCGCGGCACGTAAAGGGCCCGGTCGATGGCGGCGTGTCCATGGGCGGCGGAGTAGACGAGATAGACGGCGACCTGGGCGTTCTCGATGCGGCCGGCCGTGCCGGTGTACTGGCGCTGGACACCGACGGTGGTGGTGCCCTTCTTCAGATCGCCTGTCTCGTCGACCACGAGCACGGCCTCCGTGTCGTGCAGGTGCTCGACCACGTAGTCGCGTATATCGTCACGGATCGCGTCGGCGTCCCACCTCGCACGGTGAAGCAGGTGCTGCATGCCGTCCGGGGTGGCGTCGCCGGCGTGCTCGGCCAGCGTCCAGCAGTTCTTCCGGGGTAGATCCGACAACAGGCCGGAGACCAACCGCCGCACGCGGCGACGGGGTTCGACTCGGGCGAACCGGCCCGCGATACGGCTCATCAGGCCCTCGAACGCTTGCTGCCAGTGGGCAGGTACTACGCTGGCGTCCGAGGTCGCCGCGTGATCATTGGTTGTCCACACAACACCTAATGATCAACGGCGGCCTCTCCTGCTCGGATGCCACCGAAACCAGTAGTCCAGCCCCTCGACCCGGTAGCGGGCACCCGCATCAATGCGCACCTCGCCCACCAGTTGCCTCGCGCCATCCGGCGGCTGACGGTATGGCGCGAGCAGCAGCTCCAGCTCGTCGTAGCGGGCGTCGATCCTGCCCTGGCCCGGATGGGTCTCCGGCCCCACTGCCCCCGCCTCACAGCGCTCGTTCCACCTGGCGAAGATCGCCCACTGCTCGCGCTCCAGCTCCACCGCCGCGTCGCTCGCAGGCCAGACGCTGTACTCGTCGGCCTCATCGGCGTCATTCCAGTCGTTGCCCTGGAAGTAGTGGGGCTTGCCGTCCACATCGGCGAGGCCAGCGCGCGGCCCGCTGTACCACTCCAACTCGGCGTACACGCGCTCGAAGCCGTCCGCGATCAGCTGCACTTCGTCCCAGGTCTCAGCCACACGCGCAGGCTACCGGCGAGCTACCTCGGCATCCACGATCACAAACTACGGCTGGAGTACTAGGGCCCCGTTCGCGAGATGGCCGATTGAGTCAATTGGGCCCGTATCCGACTCGGTCACCCGCAGAACCCCGGTGACAGCCGTACAGCCCCGGTGTCCGACCTTGATCATCGAGGGAGGTGCCGGGGCTTCGCCACCCCCACCAAAACCCGCCCTGACCAGCGAAAAGCCCTCCCGGCAGGGAGGGCTCTCGGCAGTGCCCCCGGCAGGACTCGAACCTGCGGCCAAGCGCTTAGAAGGCGCCTGCTCTATCCACTGAGCTACGGGGGCCGGGTGTGGGCCGTGGCGGACGGGAGCCCTGTGGTGGGGGAGTCCCTCGCCGTGCCGGGACAAGGATAGGGCTCTTGTCGCGGTGTCCCGGTTGCTTCGCCTGCGTGGCACCTTGTGGAGGTTCGGTGAAGCGAACCGATAATCGCAGCTAGGTACGGATCGCGCACCGGTTTTCGGGCCGGATCGCGCGGGTGTTGTGCACTCGTTATGCCCACGCTGTGCGCGTCCCGCCTGCTCTCGGGGTGGAACCGCCGCGCACGGGTGGCCATACGCTTCAAAAAGGCGCTAAAAGCGGGCATTCTTCGCATGTGGTGACCATGGATGTACGGCCTCAGCTCATCGACGCACTCTCCGCCCTGCGCGACCGTGTCGCTGCCGTGCGTCTTCCCCTACCGCTCCCCGGATCGGAACGGGCCCGCCAGACCAGGGACGAACTCCTCGCGCAGCTCGACGATTACCTGCTGCCCCGGCTCAAGGCTCCGGAGGCGCCGCTGCTCGCGGTGATCGGCGGGTCCACCGGGGCCGGGAAGTCGACGTTGGTCAACTCGCTCGTCGGGTGCCGGGTCAGCGAGGCGGGGGTGCTCCGGCCGACGACCCGGACGCCGGTGCTGGTCTGCCACCCGGACGACCACCACTGGTTCGCCGACGTACGGGTGCTGCCCCAGCTGACCCGGGTCTGGCTGCCGCCGGGGCGGGGGGCCGGGGCGGACGGGATCGAGGAGGCGGGCGTCGGGCGGGCCCGGGGGGCGGCCCAGGAACTGCGGGTCGAGACGGCGCTGACCCTGCCGCGCGGGCTCGCGCTGCTGGACGCCCCCGACATCGACTCGCTCGTCGAACGCAACCGGGCCCTCGCCGCCGAGCTCATCTGCGCGGCCGACGTGTGGGTGATGGTGACCACGGCGTCCCGGTACGCCGACGCGGTGCCCTGGCACATGCTCCGTACGGCGAAGGAGTATGACGCCTCGCTGGTCAGCGTGCTCGACCGGGTGCCGCACCAGGTGGTGGGCGAGGTCTCCCGCCAGTACGCGGCGCTGATGACCCGGGCCGGGCTCGGGGACGTACCGCGCTTCACCATCCCCGAGCTGCCCGAGTCGGCAGGTGGCGCGAGTGGACTGCTGCCCACGACGGCCGTCGCTCCGCTGCGCGCCTGGCTCACGCACCGGGCCCAGGACCCGGCCGCCCGGCAGCAGGCCGTGGGGCGTACGGCGTCCGGGGTCATCGACTCGCTGAACGTACGGATGCCCGCGCTCGCCGGGGCCGTCGCCCAGCAGTACGCGGCGGCCGTACGGCTCACCGGCGCGGTGGAGGACGCGTACGAGAAGGAGGCCGAGCGCATCCGCCGCCGGCTCCGCAACGGTGCCGTGCTCGCGGGCGACGCCCGGACGCGCTGGCGCGGGTACCCGCTGGACAGTTCGGCCTGCGAGGTGCTGGAAGCGCTGGTGGAGAGCCTGGTCGCACTCATCCAGTGCGCCGTCGCCGCCGCCGACGAGAAGATCCGTACGGCCTGGCGACATGATCCGGCCGCGGCGGCGTCCCGCTTCGAGGGCGCGGGCCGGGAGAGCGGCGGCTGGGGGCCGACGGAGGACGTCGAGGGCCGGATCGCCGTGACGGTGCGCCGGTGGCGGCGGGTCGTCGAGGAACTGGCCGAGGAGGAGGTGGGCCGGCTCGACCGCAGTGTCGCGCCGGACCCGGAGACCGTCGCCGCGCTCCTTGCCGCAGCCCTGCTCGGCGGGCGCCGGGCCCGCAGCGCGGGGGAGCAGCTCGCCGAACGCATCGGCGCCCAGGGCGCCCTGAGGCTGCGGGACAAGGGCGGGTCCCTGCTCACCAGCTATCTGGACCAGGTGCTGCGGGTCGAGCGGGAACGGCGGCTCGCCCCGCTCGACGCGCTCGACATCGCCCCGGAGCCGCAGGCGGAGCTGATCGCCGCACTGTCCGTGTTGCAGAGGGAGAGGAGGCAGCGATGACTGCCGTCGTGGATCAGGATCGGGAGCAGGGCGATCAGGGCCGGGGGAAGGGGCGGCCGGGGAGTGACCCGGGGAGGGACGAGGGGACGGACGCGGAGAAGGGCCGGGGGAAGAGCCTGGAGAAGGGGGACGCGGGCGGCTGTGACGGCAGCGGCGCGACGGCCTCGGTGACGTCGGTGACACCGGGGGTGGCGGGGGCGTCGGGGGGGTCCGAGGGGGACGACGAGCCCGAGGCCCCCACCGTCGGCGATCCGAAGGTGCCGGGGGCCGCACGTGCTGCCCGGGACTTGGCACGGCACCCGGACCGGCGCCCGGACCGGAACGCGCATCGGAACGCGGGCACGGACGCCGCTGGGCCTGCGGACGCATCGGACGCCGCCAGGCCTGTGAACGCACCGTTCGCACCGGACGTGGCGGAGGAGAGAATGGGCGCCTCCGAAGTGGGCGCCTCCGAAGTGGGTGCCTCCGAAGCGGGCGCCCCCGAAGCGGTCGGTGACCCGGACCCGCGGGACATCGCGGTCACCCCGGCGGGTGTGCCCTCGCACTGGGACGACGGGCTCATCGCCCGCCGGGCCGCGGCCCGGGCCAAGGCCGACGAGCGCGAGCCGGTTGTGCCGGAGGACGAACCGGGGCCCGAGGTGGAAGCGTACGTATCGTCGGGCGGCACGCTCCGGCCGCGGCTCGAAGCGTTGCGCGAGCTGGTCGGGCTCTCCCGCGCGCGCATCGAGCAGGGAGCGCTCGCCGAGGCGGGCCGGGTGCTCGAAGAGGCCGCGGCGCGGCAGCGGCTCTCCTCCCGGCACACCGTGGTCGCCCTCGCCGGAGCGACGGGCAGCGGGAAGTCCTCCCTCTTCAACGCCCTCGCCGGAGCGCAGATCTCCGACACCGGGGTGAAGCGGCCGACCACCTCCTCCCCGATCGCGTGCAGTTGGACGGACGGGGCCGCCGGGCTCCTCGACCGGTTGGCGATCCCCGGACGGCTCCGCCGCAGGCCCCAGTCGGGGACGGCGGCTGCCGACGCGGCGCTCCAGGGGCTCGTCCTGGTGGACCTCCCCGACCACGACTCGGCCGCCGCGGGGCACCGGGAACAGGTGGACCGGGTCCTCGCCCTCGTCGACGCGGTGATCTGGGTCGTCGACCCGGAGAAGTACGGCGACGCGGCCCTGCACGAGCGCTATCTGCGCCCGCTCGCCGGTCACGCGGAGGTCAGCTTCGTCGTGCTCAACCAGATCGACCGGCTGCCCGGTGAGGCGGCCGATCTGGTCCTCGACGATCTGCGCCGGCTGCTCGACGAGGACGGCATGGCGGTGGGCGAGCACGGCGACCCCGGCGCCACCGTGCTGGCCCTCTCCGCCCTCACTGGCGAAGGCATCGGCGAACTGCGCGAGCTGCTGGGGAAGTTCGTGCAGGAGCGTACGGCCGCACAGCGCAGGCTCTCCGCCGACGTGGACGCCGCCGCCGCACGGCTGCGCCCGGTGTACGTCGCGGAGGGGCGCTCCGGGCTGGGCGAGCGGGCCCGGGAGGAGTTCACCGACCGGCTCGCGGACGCGGTCGGCGCCTCGGCGGCCGGGCAGGCGGCCGAGCGGGAGTGGCGCCGGAACGCGGGCCGGGCCTGCGGCACTCCGTGGCTGCGGCTCTGGCGCTGGTACGAGTCGACGCGCAGGCTCGGCGGCCTGGAACGCATCGGTCAGGTCCTGACGCCCGCGCGCGAGGAAGAGGAGGCGACCGCGCGACAGCGCGTCGAGCAGGCGGTACGGATCGTGGCCGACGACGCCGCCGGAGGGCTCCCCGACCCGTGGGCCCAGGCGGTGCGCGAGGCCGCGTACAACGGGGCGAAGGGGCTGTCCGAGGCGCTGGACGAGCTGGCGGGCACGACGAGGTCGACCGCCCCCGCCCGCGGCCGGAGGGCCGGAGCGGTGGCCGACACGGCGGGAACCGGCGCGGCGGGAACGGGCGCGGTGGACGGGGCCTCGGGGGCGGGCGGGCCGGGCGGGCCGGATGGAGCGGGCGGACCGGGCGGGGGCGGCCGTACGCGCGGCCTCGGGCGGTTCGGACGGAACCGGTCCCGGGGGGCCGGTGCGGCGACCGGCGTCGGGAGCGTTCAGGGCTCGCCCGTGCTGCTCGGCCGGCCCGCCAGGCCGCCGCGCCCCAGGTGGTGGCCTGCGGCGGTGGTGGTCCAGGCGTCCATGACGCTTCTGCAGATCTTCGGCGGGCTGTGGCTGGTCGGCCAGATCGCCGGGGTGCTGGAACCGGGACTCGTCGTCCCCGCGCTCGTGATGCTCGCCGGGGTCGTCGGCGGGCCCCTGGTGGAGTGGGCGTGCGCGGCTGCCGCGCGGGGACCGGCCCGGCGGTACGGGCAGGAGGTCGAGCGGCGGCTGCGGGACGCGGCGGCCGGATGCGGTCGCGCCCGGGTCCTCGACCCGGTGGCCGCCGAACTCGCCCGGTACCGCGAAGTGCGGGAGCGGTACGGGGCGGTGACGGAGTTGTCCACAACCGGCCGGTAATCCACAGGCCCCGGCAGGATCGCCGCACCTCGTCCAGCATGGAGTCCTCGCACCGGCCCGCACCCGGCCCGGTGGCGGAGGCGCAGCACGGGGAGCGGGGGAAGAGCCTCGCGTACCCACCGGTGCGCGGGGCTCTCCCGCGTTCCGGGAGGTGTACGTGGATCGGCCTCGCGCACCCCGGCTGTTCGGCACACGCGGGCTCGCCCGCACGGGGACAGGAAGCGAAGACGGGGGACAGGACATGAACGAGACCTTGGTGACCCTGGTCGGCAACGCGGCGACGGGGGTGGAGTTCCGGGAGACGGCCTCGGGCGGGGCGGCGCGGTTCCGCCTCGCGGTGACACCGCGCCGCTGGGACCGGGAGAAGCAGCTCTGGTCCGACGGGCACACGAGTTTCTACACGGTGTGGGCCTGGCGGGGCCTCGCGTCGAACGTGGCCGCCTCCGTCTCCGTGGGCGAACCGCTGCTGGTGCACGGCCGGCTGAAGGTGCGGGAGGAGGAACGCGAAGGCGCGCGACGGACGTTCGTGGACGTCGAGGCGGTGGCGGTGGGACACGACCTGAACCGGGGCTCCGCCGCGTTCCGGCGCGCGACACGACGCGAGCCGCCGTTCGGGGCGGAGGCAGGCATGGAGGCAGGCCCGGCCGCAGGTGCGGGGGCGGGTGCGGCGGTCGGCGCGGGCGTGGGGACGGGTGTCGGTACGGGCGTGGGTACCGGCGCAGGCGGGGGCCCCGGAGGTGGACGGGGTGGGCCGGGGGGACAGGACGCCGACGGTCCGGTTTTCGCGAGCGAACCGGTCGGTGACGTCCCCTCCTGGGAGATCGCACCCGCCGGCGAGGAGGCGGACCGCACGCGCGCGGCAGGCGTTCCGCGCGCGGCAGCGCGTCCAAAACAACAGACGGCCCGTCAGAAACGGTCCCCGAGGCTGGCGTCGAGCACCTGAGGGTGCCGAAGTGCGCTCGGTGCACGGTTGGTGACGGGGTGCTGATGGTTTTCGTCGCGCTCCGTGGGGCGGGAGTGGCGGCGATAACGATTGCGATTCGGAATGGTTGTACGACCGTAAGACGGGGGAGCGGTTCTGGCCGCCGTCCATAGGATTCCCCCGTACTCATGGGCACTTGAGTCTTTCGGCGGGGCACTCCCCACACGCGCACCGAGCGCGAGGGCTCCGCCCCGGAGGGGAATTCTGTGACTTCTGCGTTTTCTGAGATTTCAGCGCTTCAAGATTCCGACATGACGCCCGGCCTGGCCCTCGGCGCCGGTCCGGCCGCACGCCGCCCGGTGCGGGGACGGGGCAACGGGCTCGCCCGCCTGGCCTCCACCGCACTGGTCACCGGTCTCGTCGCGGCGGGCGCCCTCACCGGCGCGGGCGCGGCGGCGGCCGACGAGGCACCTCAGCACCAGGGTGGCGCGACCGCCGTCCTGGACGGGCTGAAGACGTACGACAAGGCCGTGATCAAGACGGCCGGAGCGAAGGACCAGCGCGTCTCCGCCGGTCTCTTCGAGATGACCGTCGACGGCGGCGGCAAGCTCAAGACCTACTGCATCGACATCCACAACCCCACCCAGCCTTCGGCGCAGTACCAGGAGACCCCCTGGGCCGACTCCTCGCTCGGCAAGAACGACAACGCCGGCCGCATCCGCTGGATCCTCGAGCACTCCTACCCGCAGGTCGACGATCTCGCCTCGCTCGCGAAGGCCGCCCACACCGGCCCGCTGACCGAGGGCACCGCCGCCGCCGGCACCCAGGTCGCCATCTGGCGGTTCTCGGACAAGGCCGACGTCACCGCGGTGAACGAGGACGCCGAGAAGCTCGCCGACTACCTCCAGGGCGCGGCCCAGAACTCGGCCGAGCCCCAGGCGTCGCTCACCCTGAGCCCGGCCGTGGTCTCCGGACAGGCCGGCGGCCTGCTCGGCCCGGTCACCGTCCACACCGACGCGGCCGAGGCCGCGGTGGCCCCGCCCGCCGACGCCGTCGCCAGCGGCATCAAGATCACCGACAAGGACGGCAACCCCGTCTCGAAGGCGACCGACGGCACCGAGCTCTACTTCGACGTGCCGAAGGGCGCCGCGGACGGTACCGCCGCACTCACCGTGCAGGCCACCACCTCCGTACCGGTCGGCCGTGTCTTCACCGGCGTGACCACCACCAGCCAGACGCAGATCCTGGCGGGCTCCAGCGAGTCCGTCGTCTCCGCGCAGGCCACCGCCACCTGGGCCGCCAAGGGCCCGGTTCCCGCGGTGACCGCGCAGAAGAACTGCGCCAAGGGCAGCGTGGACTTCACCGTGACCAACAGCGGCGACCAGCCGTTCACGTTCACGTTCGAGGCCGGAACCGACTACACCGTCGAGGCCGGCGGCACCAAGACCGTGTCGGTTCCGGTCGGTGAGGACAAGGCGTACGACCTCACGGTCTCCGGAGTCGACAGCGACTTCAAGCAGAACTTCAAGGGCGTGCTCGACTGCGTCACCGCCTCCACCCCGGCCCCCGGCGACGAGGGCACCGACACGCAGGCCGGCGCCTCGCCGAGCCCCGCCGCGACCGCCGCTGCCGCCGACGTGACCGGCGGTGGTGAGGGCGACCTCGCCGCCACCGGTGGCTCCAGCGCGACCCCGGTCATCGCGGGCGTCGCCGTCGTGCTCGTCCTCCTCGGCATCGGCACGATGGTCTTCCTCCGCCGCAAGAAGTCGGCCGCAGGCGCCTGATGACCGCCGGGTGCGCGCGGTGACCGCGCGCACCGCGCCGTAGCGGTGCGACGGCGTGGCGGCGGAGTGCCGCACCGCCGCAGGACCGCAGGACCGAAGGCCCCGGCCCCCGGACTTCCCGGGGGTACGGGGCCTTCGCGCGTACACCCGAAGCACCCGCACGCCCCCGAGGCGCCCCGCAGGGGGCTTCCGGCCGCCTCCGGTGGCGTCTCGTCCGGCGATGTCGCCTCTGTCGCCGCTCCCGGCCCCTGCCGCCGCCCAGGTCAGCGGCCCCGGGTGGGACGGGTTTCCCCCGTGGGCTTGTCGTCAGGCAAGATGGGGTGTATCTGCCCACACCTCTATTGCTGCCGGACGGTTTCTCTTGGCTGAGTTCATCTACACCATGCGCAAGACGCGCAAGGCGCACGGCGACAAGGTGATTCTCGATGACGTCACCCTGAACTTCCTGCCCGGCGCGAAGATCGGTGTCGTCGGCCCCAACGGCGCCGGTAAGTCCACGGTGCTGAAGATCATGGCCGGCCTGGAGCAGCCGTCCAACGGTGACGCCTTCCTCTCGCCCGGCTTCAGCGTCGGCATCCTCATGCAGGAGCCGAAGCTCGACGAGGAGAAGACCGTTCTGGAGAACGTCCAGGACGGCGCCGCCGACGTCATGAGCAAGCTCAAGCGCTTCAACGAGGTCGCGGAGCTCATGGCGACCGACTACTCCGACGCGCTGCTCGAAGAGATGGGCAAGCTCCAGGAGGACCTGGACCACGCCAACGCGTGGGACCTGGACGCCCAGCTGGAGCAGGCCATGGACGCCCTGGGCTGCCCGCCCGGCGACTGGCCCGTCACCAACCTCTCCGGTGGCGAGAAGCGCCGCGTGGCGCTCTGCAAGCTGCTCATCGAGGCGCCCGACCTGCTGCTGCTCGACGAGCCCACCAACCACCTCGACGCCGAGTCGGTGAACTGGCTGGAGCAGCACCTCTCGAAGTACGCGGGTGCGGTCGTCGCCGTCACCCACGACCGGTACTTCCTCAACAACGTCGCCGAGTGGATCCTCGAACTGGACCGCGGTCGCGCGCTCCCGTACGAGGGCAACTACTCCACGTACCTCGACAAGAAGGCCGCCCGCCTCAAGGTCGAGGGCCGCAAGGACGAGAAGCGCGCCAAGCGGCTCAAGGAAGAGCTGGAGTGGGTCCGGTCCAACGCCAAGGGCCGCCAGACCAAGTCCAAGGCCCGCCTCGCCCGTTACGAGGAGATGGCGGCCGAGGCCGACAAGATGCGGAAGCTGGACTTCGAGGAGATCCAGATCCCGCCGGGCCCGCGCCTCGGTTCCATCGTCGTCGAGGTCGAGCACCTTTCGAAGGCCTTCGGCGACAAGGTCCTGATCGACGACCTGTCGTTCACGCTGCCCCGCAACGGCATCGTCGGCGTCATCGGTCCGAACGGCGC
The DNA here is from genome assembly GCF_042728795.1 of Streptomyces sp. NPDC060184. Taxonomy (NCBI): domain Bacteria; kingdom Bacillati; phylum Actinomycetota; class Actinomycetes; order Kitasatosporales; family Streptomycetaceae; genus Streptomyces; species Streptomyces sp. NPDC060184. The sequence goes on along the minus strand of NZ_JBHWYX010000029.1, from coordinate 46,250 downwards.
GGGCAAGACCACGCTGTTCAAGATGATCCAGGGCCTGGAGACGCCGGACTCCGGTTCGGTCAAGATCGGCGAGACGGTCAAGATCTCGTACGTCGACCAGTCGCGCGCCAACATCGACCCGAAGAAGACCCTCTGGGCCGTCGTCTCGGACGAGCTGGACTACATCAACGTCGGCCAGGTCGAGATGCCTTCGCGGGCGTACGTCTCCGCGTTCGGCTTCAAGGGCCCGGACCAGCAGAAGCCGGCCGGTGTGCTCTCCGGTGGTGAGCGCAACCGCCTGAACCTGGCGCTGACGCTCAAGGAGGGTGGCAACCTGCTGCTCCTCGACGAGCCCACCAACGACCTGGACGTCGAGACCCTGTCGTCGCTGGAGAACGCCCTCCTGGAGTTCCCCGGCGCCGCGGTGGTCATCTCCCACGACCGCTGGTTCCTGGACCGCGTCGCCACGCACATCCTGGCGTACGAGGGCGACTCCAAGTGGTACTGGTTCGAGGGCAACTTCGAGTCGTACGAGAAGAACAAGGTCGAGCGCCTCGGCGCGGACGCGGCCCGCCCGCACCGCGCCACGTACAAGAAGCTCACCCGGGGCTGATCACCATGGCCCGTCACCTCTACCCCTGCCCGCTGCGCTGGTCGGACATGGACGCCTTCGGCCACGTCAACAACGTGGTCTTCCTCCGCTACCTGGAGGAGGCGCGCATCGACTTCATGTTCCGGCTGGCGCCCGGGGACGGTTCGCCGTCCTTCGCGGGCGGTTCCGTCGTGGCCCGCCACGAGATCGACTACCTCCGGCCGCTGGTCCATCGCCACGCACCGGTCACCGTCGAGTCCTGGGTCACCAAGCTCGGCGCGGCGTCCCTGACGATCGCGTACGAGATCAAGGACGCGGATCTGGTGTACGTGCGGGCCTCCACGGTCGTCGTGCCCTACAACCTGCTGGAAGGGCGGCCCCGGCGGATCACCGCCGAGGAGAAGCTCTTCCTCCAGGAGTACATGGAGCAGGAGCCCGCCGCGGCATGACCATGCCCGTGCACTCCGTGCTCTTCGCCGACGCGAGGGAGGCGGCGGACCTCGCCGCCTTCCTCGGTCGGCTGCTCCACTACGACCGCGCCGCCGCCGTCCGCCTCCAGGCGGCCGGCGGGGCGCTGGCCGTGTTCGGGCGCCCGCCGTCGTTCGACGTGCTGGCGATCCGTACCGCGCGCCTGGCCGGAACCGGGAGCCCCGAGACCTTCGGGACCTTCGACGTCACGGTGTCGGCGGGGGAGTTCCTGGAAACCCTCGACCCCGAAGGCCCAGGCGACGACGACGGCGGCGCGGGCGTCCTGCCCGCCCCCGTCACCGGACCGCCCTGGACCGGACTGCTGCCGCCGCGCGGCCCCTGGCGCGAGATACCGGGCCTGCCTGGCCCGCAGGACCTGCGGACCGCGCTGACCACGGCCGTCGGAGAGTTCCGTGCCCGCGACGAGGCGCTGCCCGAGGAGCGCCGTACCCGCGCCGAACGCGAACTGATCGGCCGCGAGATCTGGTCCCGGCAGGTCGGCGGGACACCGCTCCCGCTGCGCGCCGTGCACGCCGCCCAGTCGCTCGGCTTCCTCCGTCCCCAGCCGGACTTCCCGGTCAGCCTGCTGTCCGCGGGTTCCTGGCTGCGGCTGCGGACCCCGTACGGCTCCGTCGCGCTGCGCGCCGAGGGCAGCCGCGGGCTCGGGGCGCTCCAGGTGTCGGTCGGCCGACGCTGAGAACGACGCGCCGAAACCGGCGCGCCGGGACTCCCGTGTGACGACCCCCTGCCCGCCGGTCCGCCCGCCGTCGGCGGGGTGGCTCAGTCGGCCGTGTTCACCATCGAGGCCGCCGCGTACGTGAGGTAGGACCACAGCTGCTGCTCGTGCTCGGGGGCGAGGTCCAACTCGTCCAGGGCCACCCGCATGTTGGCGAGCCAGGCGTCGTGCGCCGCCCGGTCCACCCGGAACGGCTGGTGCCGCATCCGCAGCCGGGGGTGGCCGCGGTGGTCGCTGTACGTCCGGGGGCCGCCCCAGTACTGCATCAGGAAGAGCGCGAACCGCTCCTCGGCCGGACCCAGGTCCTCCTCCGGGTACATCGGCCGCAGCAGCGGGTCCTGGGCCACTCCCTCGTAGAAGCGGTGCACCAGGCGCCGGAAAGTCGCCTCGCCGCCGACCTGCTCGTAGAAGGTCTGCTCCTGAAGCGTGTCGCGCGGGTTCTCTGTCACGTCTCCATGGTCGCAGACGCACCGGCCCAGGTCCGGGGTCCTAGGACCCCTGGGACCCGCGGCCCCGTGCCGCCCTCGGACCCGCGCCGGGGCGGGCCCACGCGAAGACGAGCCCGGCGAGCCCGCAGACCCCGGCCGACAGCAGCAGCGACCAGCCGGTGTGCCCGGCCGCGACGGCGCCCATGAGGGCGACGCCGAGGGTGGCGCCGACCTGGCGGACCGCGTTGAGCAGGCCCCCGGCCGCGCCCGCGGTGCCCTCCGGGGCGGCGCCGACCACCGCCGCGGCGAGGGCGGGCAGCACGAAGGAGATCCCGAAGCCGGTGAGCAGCAGCCCCGGCGCGAGCAGGAGGAAGCTGCCCCCGGCGAAGGCCGGACCGGCGAGTGCCGCACCACCGGCGGTCAGCAGGGACAGACCGGTCAGGACGGGGAGCCGGGGGCCCTTGCGCGCCACGATCCGGCCGGTCAGCGGCGGGTTCGCCGCGAAGGGGACCGTCAGCGGCAGGAAGACGAGCCCGGTCTCCAGCGGGCTCAGGTGCCACTGCCGCTGGAGGAGCAGGGGGAGTACGAAGAGCGCGCCGGCCAGCGCGAAGCCGACGGCCGCGGCGGCCAGCAGACCGGCCCGCACCCGGGCGGACCGCAGCAGGTCCCGGTTCAGGACCGGTGACCGGCTTCCCCGTTCGCGTACGAGGAACGCGAGCGCCGCGAGGAGGAACCCCGCCGACGACCACACCGCGTGGCCCACGTCCCGCGCCCCGGCGGCGATCAGCGCGTCCGTGAGCAGCGCCAGTGCCACCGCGGCGGCGGCCTGGGCGGGCCAGTCGATGGGGCGGTCACCGCGCGGGCAGGCCACCGAGCGGGTCCGGGTGAGGGCCAGCGCCACCAGCCCGACGGGCACGTTGGCCCAGAACACCGCACGCCACCCCGCCGCCCCGACCAGGGCGCCCCCGGCGAGCGGACCGGCCGCGACGGCCGCGCCGCTGACCGCGGCCCACACCGAGATCGCGCGCGCCCGGGCGGCCGGCTCCGGGTAGAGCCGGCCGATCATCGCCAGGGAGGCCGGTACGCACGCCGCCGCCGCGGCGCCGGAGAGCGCCCGGAGGAGAAGCAGTGCGGTCAGGCCCGGGGCGACCGAGCTGAGCAGCGAGGCGAGGACGAACACCGTGACACCGCACCGGAAGAGCCGGTCAGCCCCGAACCGGTCGGCCGCGGCCCCCGCCGACAGCAGCAGGGCCGCGAAGGCCACGGTGTAACCGGTGACCGCCCACTGGAGTCCGGCCGTCGACGTGCCCAGGGAGGAGGCCAGATCGGGTTCGGCGACCGAGAGCACCGTGGTGTCCAGGAGGACCATGAAGTAGCCCAGCGAAATGCCCGTCAGCGCACGGGCCCGCCGTGCCTTCGCGCTCGTCGTGGTTTTCGGGGCCTTCGGGGCTGAGTAGCCCGTGGACGCGGGTGGTTCGACGACAGCCATGGCGGGACGGCCTCCAGGATCTGAGGGGTCTGAGGGGTCTGGGGGGTCTGAGGGAGTTGAGGGGCTGAGGGAGCTGAGTGAGTCGGGGAGCCCGGCCGGGAAGCCGGAGCGCGTACGGGGGCGTCCGGGCGAACTCGGGGGCAGGCAGCCCACCTTGGCCGTCGCGGCGGGCGGGCTCCACCGGCCTCTCCGCACGGAGCGTTCGGAATCTCCGAAGCCTCCGACGCGTTCTCCTCTGCCATGGAGCTACGCCAACTCAGGGTCTTCGCCGCCGTCTTCGACCACCGGACCGTGACCGCGGCAGCTGTCGCGCTCGGCCTCGCTCCCTCGTCGGTCTCGGAGCAGGTCCGCTCCCTCGAATCGGCTCTCGGGGTGTCCCTCTTCGACCGGGGGCCCCGGGGGATGGAGCCGACGGCCGCCGGACAGCGGCTGCGGGGCTGGGCGCGTTCCCTGCTCGACACGGCCGAGCAGGCCGTCCGCGACGTCCGGGCCGAGCGCCGGAGGCTGCGGCTCGGCGCGCTGGAGACGCTGGCCGGCTCCCACGTCCCGCTGGTCCTCGCCCGGCTGGCCGAGCGGCGGCCCGGGACCGACGTCGAGGTGCACGCCGACGGCAGCCGTCAGGCGCTCTTCGCCGACGTCGTCGCGGGGCGGCTCGACGCGGCGCTGCTGCTGGACTCCGGCGAAAAGCTCGGCGGCCTCGGCTTTCCGCCACCGGCCGAACCGCTGGCGTTCGTCGACCTCGACCCGGTCCCGCTCGCCCTGGTCGCCGCGCCGGCCCACGCGCTGGCCGGCCGGAGCGCGCTGGTCCCCGCCGACCTCGGCCGCGAGCGGCTCCTGGTCAACGTCCCGGAGTGCTCGTTCCGGATGGCCGGTGACCAGATCCTCGGCACCGGCCCCGAGCGGGTCCGGGCCGGTGGGGTCACGGTGATGCGCGCCTGGGCCGAGCACGGCCTCGGCATCGCACTGCTGCCGCACTTCGCGGTCGCCGACAGCCTCCGGGCGGGCACCCTGGTCCGGCTCGGACTCCCCCTGCCCGACCTCAGCCTGCGCCTCGTCTGGCGCGAGGACCGCGAGGCCCTGCCCGGCCTGCGGGACATCCTGTACGCCGTGGCCCACGCCACCCACCCGACCCCCTGACGCCCCCGGCGGGCCGCCGCCGCTCGCCCGCGGGGCCCCGCCGCAGGAGAGTGGAGACATGGGTGGACCAGAGCGCGCGGCGCGCGATCCGTTCGAGACCGAGGGGGCGGCGGTCCGGCAGGCGATGGTGCGGCTCATCGTGGCCGGCGGCGGACTGCGCGACCCCGCCTGGCGCGCGGCCTTCGAGGACGTGCCCCGCCACCTGTTCGTGCCGTACTACTACGAGGGCGGGCTCCTCGGCCACGTACGCCTCTGGTGCGAGGACGCCGACCCCGTGCGCCGCGAGCAGTGGCTCCGCGGGGCGTACGCGGACGGCCCGCTGGCCACCCGGATGAAGGACGGCGAACTCGTCTCCTCCAGCAGCCAGCCCTCCCTGATGGCGCTCATGCTCGACGCGCTGGACGTGCGCGACGGCCAGAGCGTGCTGGAGATCGGCGCGGGCACCGGATACAACGCCGCGCTGCTCGCCCACCGGCTCGGCGACAGGGCGATCACCACCGTCGACCTCGACCCGGAGATCACCGAGTCCGCCCGACGCCACCTCGCCGCCGCCGGGTACCGCCCCACCGTCGTCACCGGCGACGGGGCGCGCGGCTGCCCGGGGCGGAGCCCGTACGACAGGATCATCGCGACCTGCACCCTGCCGCTGATCCCGGAGGGCTGGCTCGACCAGTGCGCCCCCGGCGCGCGCATCCTGGCTCCGTTCGCCACCGGGCTGATCTCGCTCCGGGTACGGCAGACGGCGGGCGGGCGACGGGCCGAGGGGCACTTCCTGCACACCCCGGCGTTCTTCGTACCGCTGCGCGGCACTCCGGAGCGGTACGGCGGTCCGGCCCGGCGCATGACCGGGAACGACCTCTACGCGTTCCTGCTCGCCCTGGCGGGCGGCTCGCTCGGCGCGGACGAGGCGATGAACCTCTGGGAGGGCGAGGGGCGCCCCGGCCGGGAACGCTTCGGCCTCACCGTCGACCGGGGCCGGCAGTGGGCCTGGCTGGACGACCCGGAGGGCCCGTACACATGGCCCCTCACCGGTCACGAGGAGCGGTGAGGGGCCATGGCTTCCTCCGGCGAGGCGCGCGGCGGGGTCAGCCCCGGCGGACCGTGATCGTCGTCCACGCGCCGACGTGCACCTGGTCGCCGTCCTGGAGCGGGACCGGCACGTAGGGCTGGATCGGGTCCTCGGCGCCGTTCAGCGTGGTGCCGTTGGTGGAGTTCTGGTCCACCACCGCCCAGCCGCCGTCCGGTTGCTTCACCAGGACCGCGTGCTGGTGCGAGACGCCCGGGTCCTCCGGCGGCACCGCCAGGTCGATGTCGGGCGACTCGCCGGTGGAATGGCGGCGGCGTCCGATGGTGACCTGGCTGCCCGCGAGTTCGAGGTGCTGCTCGGGGGAGTACGCGGGCAGGTTCAGCCCGGTCGCCTCCGGGCCGCTGCGCTGCATCATCGCCAGGAAGTAGTCGCGGTCCGGTGCGATCACCGCGGTCCAGATGGTGGGCCGCGGCGGCTCCTGCCCGCCGGGACCCGCCTGGCCGCCCGGCGCGCCGGGACCCGCCTGGGCGCCTTGCCCGCCCGGACCCGCCTGTGCGCCGGGGAAGCCGCCCTGACCGGGGAACGGCGGCGGGAAGGCCCCCTGGGGGCTCTGCTGCTGGAAGGCGTGCGGCGGCTGCTGGTGCGGCGCGGGGGCGTGCGGCGCCTGGGCACCCGCCTGCGCCCCTGCCGGGCCCTGCGAGGGCGGCGGCAGCATCCAGTCGTCGGCCTCGGGCGCGGACGGACCGAGTACGGGCGGCGCGCTCTGCTGGAACGACGACGGCGGACCCTGCTGGAACCCGGCCGGCGGACCCTGCCGGCCGGCCTGCTGACCACCCTGCTGCGGTCCCGGCCCACCCGGCTGGTTCTGCGGTCCCGGCTGGTTCTGCTGTCCCGGCTGGTTCTGCTGTCCCTGCGGGAAGGACGGCTGCCCGGAGTGGCCGGGGAACTGCTGCTGCCCGCCCTGCGGGAACGGCGGCCGGCCGCCCGGCTGTCCGCCCGGCTGCCCGCCCGGCTGTCCGGGTCCGCCCTGCTGGAAGGCCGGAGGCGGCGGTCCCTGCTGGAAGGAGGAGGGCGGCGGCCCCTGCTGGAAGCCGCTCGGGGGCGCCTGCCGGCCGTCGCGGTCCGGTACGAGCGGCTCCGCCGGGCGGTTCAGCTGCGAGGGGCGCGAGCCCTGGTACTCGAAGGGGTCGCGCTGCTGCGGAGGCTGCGAGCCCTGGGACTGCGGGCCCGAGGACTGCGGGCCCTGGGGCTGCGGGCCCTGGGGTGCCTGCCGGGGGCCGGGCTGCGCCTGGAAGCCGGGCGGCAGGTTGAGACCGGGCACGGGGCCGCCACCGGCGCCGGGCTGCGGAGCCAGCGGGGTGTACGAGGTGGCCGTGTTGGTGAGGAAGTTCCACCGGCACTCCTCGCAGAACGGCGCCCCGGGCTCACGCGGGGTGCGGCACTGCGGGCAGAGTTCGACGCCCGCGGTCGGCTGACCGCCGGGACCGGGGCCCTGCGGATAGCCGTACCCGGGCGCGGGCGGCGGCGGAGGGGGAGGCGGGGGCACGGCACCGGGCGGACGGGCTCCGGCCATGCGGTGTCCGCAGACCTCGCACCAGTCCTCGGAACCCGACTGGTGTCCGTTCGGGCAGGTCGGCATGTCGGCGCTTCCCCCTCTCCTCGTCCGGCCCAGGGGGCCGTCATGCTCGTCGATCGCCGTGCGCGCGGCGGGGCGGAGGGTCCGCCCTCGGCCGTGCGGACGACTCTGTCGCTCGGCTTCGTCTGTGTCGTTCTCTTGCTACTTCTTGACGCGAACGGTCTTGGTGGAGCGCGTTTCGAGTGTCATCTCGTCCGCTTCCGCGACCTTCGCTTTCAGTCGCACAGTACCTGTCGCAGCGTCGACCACGTCGACCACCTTCGAAAGCAGCTTCGCGGTGTCCTCGTTGCCGGAGACCGCCGCGAGCTGCACCGCGCGCCCCAGTTTCGCGGTCGCCCCGTTCAGGTCCCCGGCCTTGCGGGCGTCGAGTCCCTGCTGGATCACCCGGGCCAGCTCGGCCTGGCCCGTATAGTGCGCGACCTGCGGATTCATCGCCGTGGACGCCACCAGGTCGTCGGTCCACACCGCCCGTACGAGCCCCTGCCCGAGCGGTTGTGGAGCGCCCCCGCCCGGGGGAGCGGGGAGGATCAGGGAGACCCGCGCCGCCAGCATCTCCTGGCCGATCCGGGCCTGGGGAACCCTGACGCACACGTGATAATCGCGGGATTCGTCACCCCAGGAACCCGTCGGATAGTCCCCGGCGCGCGGCCCCGCCTCCGTCCGGCGCCCGGTCAGGTCCGCGACCGACGGAGCGACCTGCTTCACGAAGAGGATCTCGGTGTCCACCGGCGTCCAGAGCCGCAGCGCCACGTCCGCGACCTCCTTGCCCATGGCGTTCTCCATCATCCGCGTGAAGTCCGCCGCCAGCCCGGCCGGGTCGGCGACGATGTCGGCGGTGCCCAGCAGGGCGGAGGCGACGCCCGTGACCTCCTTCACCTCCCAGTCGGTGCCGACGCCCCGGGCGTCACAGGTGAAGCGGCCCGCGCAGGCGTCCAGGGCCGCCCGCAGATCCTCCGGCGCCTCGTGCTCGTTGCGCCCGTCGGTCAGCAGGATGCCGTGCCGCAGATCCGCCCCCGCGGTGGTGAGCAGCCGGTCGGCGAGGCGCAGCCAGGTGCCGATCGCCGTGCCGCCGCCCGCGCTCAGTCCGCGCAGCGCGTCCTTGGCCTGCGCCTTCGTCAGGCGGTCCGCCGTGGCGAGCCCCCCGTTGCCCGGGTAGACGTCCCTCGCCACGTGCGTCCCGGCCACCACCGCGAACCGGGTGCCGTCGCGCAGGGTGTCGATGGCCGCCGCGGTGGCGTCCCGGGCGTTGCGCAGCTTCGTCGGCGGATGGTCCATCGACCCGGAGCAGTCGACCATCAGCACGACCGCCATGTTCGACGCGGACGTGTTCCCGGCGAGCGGCACCCCACCCGTCGTGCCGCCTCCCGTGGAGGTGACCGTGACGATCGCGTTGACCTCGCGGCCCCCCTCGGGGAGGTAGCTGTTCTGGTACACGTCGACGGAGAACCGCGGCGCTCGCGACTTGGAGAAGTTGGCCATGGAGCGGCTCCTCGATGCCTCACCGGAGGGACGGGTACGGGCGTGCGGTGGACGGTCGGCGACCGGGCGGGGAAGCGGTGGCGAGCGGTGGGCGACAGCCGGGAGCGGCCCGGAATCCGTCAGCCGGAGTGTGCCCCGGCGGGCGGCACGGTGAACGGCAGCAGCGCCACCGTCACGTTGTCGTGGCCCCCGCCGTCGAGCGCGTGCCCCACCAGCACCCGGGCGCCGTGCAGGGGGCGTTCGCCCGCGTCCCGGGGCACGGCGGCGGCCATCTCCTCGGCGGACTCCGCGTAGTTCCAGAGCCCGTCGGTGCAGACCACCACCGTGCCCGGCCGGTCGGGCTTGAACGCCGCGGTGTGCGGGTCGAGTTCGTAGGCGTCGGCGCCGAGCCAGCCGGTGATCGCGTGGGCCCGCTCGTCCGCGTACGCCTGCTCCTCGTTCATCAGGCCCGCCGCCACCATCTGCGCGGCCCAGGAGTCGTCCTCGGTGAGCCGGGCCGGCTGCTGGGTGCGGTCGGCCGGAACCCAGTAGACGCGGCTGTCGCCGACCCAGCCGACGATCAGCAGACCGGCGGCCACGACCGCGCCGACCAGGGTGCAGGCCGGGGCGTTCTGGTGGCGGTGCGGATCGTGCTCGGCCGCGCCCTCCTGCTCCCCGGCCAGCGCGTTGACCGCCCGGGAGGCCGCGACGATCGCGTCGTGCATCGCCTGCTGCGGGTGTGTACCGCGCGGCAGCGACTCCAGGAGGGACGCGTCGGCGGCCTGTGCGGCGGCGGCGGACGCCTCGTCGGGCCGGTGCGCGGAGGACACCCCGTCGCAGACGATCGCGACGACGGCAGGGGAACCGTCCGGCAGCGCCGTCGTCGACACGGCGAAGGAGTCCTCGTTGCGGTGGTGGCGCAGACCGCGGTCGCTGACCGCCGCCACCGCGCCGAGCTCCCGTTCCATGTGGTCGCGTTCGCGCGGCTGGGCGTGGCCGCAGGTCTCGCAGTACCCGTCGGTGTCCACCCGGCCCGCCCGGCAGGCGACGCAGAGCCCGGTGCCGCCCGGGGCGCTCGTACCGGCCGCGGGCGTCGCGGCGGACCCGGGCGCACGCGGGTCGGTGGCGGGCACGCCCGCCGCGGCGCCCGCACCCGGCGGAACGGACCCCGGAACGGACCCCGGTGCCGATTCCGGAACGGGCCCCGGTACGGCCCCCGGTGCCGCCAGCTCGAAGTCCCCCGAGCCGTGGCCGGGTTCGGGGGAGCCGGGGTCGGGGCGCTGTCCCGGTACCGCCCGGTCGTCGTGGCGCACGGCGGGCGGCGCCACCGGCGCGGCGGGTGCGGAGGGTGGAGCCGCCGCACCGGCGTACAGCGGGTGCCCCGCGGAGTCCAGGCCCGGCAGATCGGCCGGACGGTGGACGGGCGCGGGCCGGTCCGAGGTGTCGGTCTCGGACGCGGGCGGCCACTGGACCGGAGCGGGAGCCGCCCCAGCCGCCCCGGGAGCCGGCTGAGGCGGCTGTACGGGCGGTACGGGCGGGGCCGGTGGCGTCGGTGGTGCCGCCGGTGGGGGCGGAGGCGGGGTGGTGATCGCCATCGTCGGCCGGTCGCCCGGCCGTTCGGGCACGGCCGACAGGTCGTAGCCGCAGGCGCCGCAGAACAGGTCTGCCGGCTCCAGCGGTTCCGCGCAGCTGGGGCACGTCGGCAGAGCAGCCGCCTGCTGGTGGATCTGTGACATCTTCACACCCACGTCCGGGGGCGGAAACGGTTGGCCCGTTCCACCAGTTCGATCCTCTCGTCGCCCTGCTGAGCCAGCCTGGCGAGCATCCGATAAGCGCGTTCCAGCCCGAACCGGAGCCCCCGCTCGTCCAGTTCGCTGCCGAGCAGCTTCCGCGCGCCCGGCCCGAAGGGCGCGGGCCCCGCGGCCGGACGGGCGGGTCCTGTGGAGAGTACCCAGTCCAGCGCCGTCCCCAGCACCTCCGTCGAGAGGCGTTCGCGGCGCACCGCGTCCAGCCCCAGCCCGGCCAGCGCCGTGATCTGGTCCGAGGCGGCGGCCAGGTCGTCCGCCAGCGGCTCCGCCGGGTCGCGTCCGCGCAGCCGCGCGCGGACCGAGGCGACCCGGGCGGCCGTGAAGTGGATCGACGCGGCGGGCACCGACTCCAGCGTCCGTACGGCACCCGTACGGTCCCCGGCGGCGAAGCGCACCCGGGCCAGTCCGAACGCGGCGCTGACGAAGCTCGGATCGGTGGTCCAGACGAGGTGGTAGTAGTCGGCGGCGTTGTCCAACTGCCCCAGCACCTCGGCGCAGACGCCGAGCGCCAGCTTGGGTGCAGGTTCGCCCGGGAACGCGTCGTACACCGCGTCGAAGGAGAGCGCCGCGCGCTCGCGGTCACCGGTCACCAGGGAGACGACCCCCCGGTACCAGACCACCCGCCAGTCGTCCGGGTGCCGGGCCTCCAGCTCGCCCAGCACATGACCGGCCGCCGCGTACTCCGCCAGCTCCAGCAGGGCGCGCAGCTCGCGCAGCCTGGTCTCCGGGGAGGGGGCGGGTACGGTGCGCAGCGCACCGATCAGCTCCTGCGGGGCCGCCGCCATCACCCCCGCGAGGAAACCGGCGTTGGGGTCGCTCGCGTCGACGCGCGGCACCGGCAGGGCGAGCGCGGTGGCACCGGCGTCGACACCGCCGAGCCACCGCGCGGTCCCGGACGGTGCCGGACCCGCCCCGGACGGCGGGACCGCGACGGCCGCCGCCGGGTGGGCGTACGCCGGAGCCGCCGGCTGCGACGGCACGTACGGGGACGCCCCGCCGGCCGGCGGACGGCCGCCCGCCGACCCGCTCGCGTGGGTGGGCGGGGCCGCGAGGGCCGCCGCCGAGGGCTGGTACCCGCCCGGCGGGGTGTACGGGGACGGCTGGGCGTGCTCCGGAGCCCCCGTGTACCCGGAGGGCCGGCCGTACTCCGGAGCCCCCGTGTACCCGGACGGCTGGGCGTATCCGGACGGCGCCGCGTACCCTGTACGGGCCGGGGGGACGGCGCCGTACGGCCCCGGACCCGCCGGCAGCGCCGCCGCCACCGCCGGAGCCACCGCGCCCGGAGCCACCGCGCCCGGAGCCACCGCGCCCGGGGCCACCGCGCCCGCCTCGGCCCCCGCGGCGGACTTCCCGCGTCGCCTCGGGCGTCCCGCCCGTCCCCCCGCCCGCGCGCCACGGCCGCCGAGGCGGGAGACGTCGCCGGTCAGCTCGGCGAACAACTCCGTGTCCGTCACCCGTAGTTCAGGGCCGAACAGGGTGGACAGGGCCGGGCGCGGGCGGCCCGACTGGAGCGAGACGACCTCCCGCAGCACCCCCGTCAGCTGCTCGGCCATCTCCTCCGCCGAGGCGAAACGCCGCGCCGGGTCGGGGTCGGTGGCGCGGACCAGCAGCCGGTAGAAGGACTCGTACGTCCGGAAGACGTCGATGTTCTCCGGGTCCGGCAGCGAGTCCACGAAGACGTTGGTGTAGCCCTGGAAGTCGAAGGTGAGCACCGCGAGGGTCCGCGCCACCGTGTACAGGTCGGAGGCGACCGACGGGCCGACCTCCCCGACCTCGGGGGCCTGGTACCCCACCGTGCCGTAGATCGCCGACTCCTGGTCGTCCATCCGGCGCACGGCGCCCATGTCGATCAGCTTGAGCTGGTTCTCCGTCTGGATCGCGTTGTCGACCTTGAAGTCGCAGTAGAGGAGGTTGCGGCTGTGCAGATGGCCGAGCGCCTCCAGCGCCTCGATCCCGTACGCGCACGCCTGCTCGACCGGCAGCGGATCGCGCCTCCCGGACGGGGTGCGGCGGTCGTTGGCGATCTCCTTGAGGGCCTTGCCGCCGACGTACTCCATCACGATGTAGCCGTCCAGCGAACCCGTCCGCTGGTCGAGGTGTTCGACGAAGTTGTAGATCCGCACGATGTTGGAGTGCTCGATCTCCGCGAGGAAGCGGCGCTCCGAGATGGCCGCCGCCATGGCGTCCTGGTCGCCGGTGTCCAGCAGGCCCTTGAGGACCACCCAGCGGTCCGAGACGGCCCGGTCCACCGCGAGGTACACCCAGCCGAGCCCGCCGTGCGCGAGGCAGCCCGCCACCTCGTACTGGCCGTGCACCACGTCGCCGCCGCGCAGCTTCGGCACGAAGGAGTACGGGTGCCCGCACTTGGTGCAGAACCCCTCGGTGCGGCCCGGCCGGTCGCCGCGTGCCCGGCCCACCGGCGCCCCGCAGTCCGAGCGAGAGCAGAACCGCTTCCGCTCGGGGACCTCGGGGTTCGCCATCACGGCCGCGCGCGGATCGGGGCGCGGCACGTCCGGCACCTGCACCAGGCCCGCGCCCAGCCGCCCCCGGCCGGAGGAGCCGCCCGAGGCGCCGGAGGCCCGTACCGACACCGACGGCACCGTCCCCGCCCCGCCGGACAACCCCCGCGAGAGGCGGCCCGAGACGGACCGCCGCGAGGTCGACGAACGCGAGGAGGCCCGGCCCGAGGCGCGCGAACCCGCCGGTGACGAAGCCGAGTTGGCGCCGCGCACGGCGAGGGCGCCGCCCGCGATGCCGGTGGGCGGCGAGGCGACCATGCCGTTCGGGGAGACGACGGGGGCCAGACCGCAGGTGTCGCAGTACAGCTCGCCCTCGCCCATGTCCTCGTAGGAGCCCTCGCACGTGGGGCGCTGGCACCGGGTACTCATCGTGTCTCCCCCTCGTCGCGGGGCCGGACGTCCTCGGGCGAGGACGTCCGGCCCGGCGCCATCATCTCGGTGGCCGCGTGCTGGTAGCGCAGCACCGCCTGCCCGGCGACGCGCAGATCGCAGGGCGCGCTCCACAGCATCCGGCGGGCCGCGTCGTACCGCTCGATCAGCAGCGGGTCCTCCGCGAGCCCGTGCCGCGCCACCTTCGCGCGGTACGCGTCGAGCCTGCCCCGCAACTCCGCCCGCACGGCGAGCGGCGCGGTGACCGAGGTCAGCGACTCGCGGGCGCGCAGCAGCTCCTCCTCGGCCTCCCGCTCCAACTGCTCCAGGAGCGGCGGGAGCCGGTGCCAGCGGGCGTGCCTGCGGTGCTCGGAGGCGGCGGCCAGCCGCTCCTGGAGCGCGGTCGGCGGGCCGCTGACGGCGGGTACCTCCGAGGCGGCGATCTTCGCCAGCACCTCGACCCGGGCGACCCGCGCCTCGGCCAGCGTGCGGTCCGCGCGCGACAGCACGTCCCGCAGCCGTGCGAGCCGGTGTTCGGCGTCCTGCCGGACGGCGAGGACCGCCTCGATCTCCCGGCGTACCTCCTCCAGCGCGCGGGCCGCCCGGTCGTACCGCGTGGTGTCCGCGCGACCGCCGCCCGGCGCCGTGCTGCCGGAGCCCGGAAGCCAGAACGCCAGCGGGTCGGCGATGACCTGCGCCCGCAGTCCTGCCAGCTCCTGGGTGATCGACTCCAGGTCGTCGCCGGACGGGTGCTCGCCCGGCCGGACCCCCACGGAGTGGGCCAGCGAACGGGTGCGGTGGAGTTCGGCGGCGAGCAGGTCGATCCGGGCGGGCAGCGCCGACCAGACCGAGTCCGAGGCCACCACCATGTCCAGGGAGCGCGCGTAGAGCGTGTTCATCCGGGCCACCAGCTCCTCCAGCGAGAAGCGGGTCGCCAGCCGGGCCGGTCCGGTGACCGAGGGATCGGGCGCCACCGCTCCGTGCGCCACGGTGATCTCCCGGCCCCGGAGCAGCCCGGTGAGGGTCTCCAGGTCGTCCCGGTTGGGGTGCCGCCTGCGGGCGCGCACCGCGCGCGCCTCACCGAGCGCGCCGGCGTACGCGTCGAAGTACTGCCAGAGCAGAGTGATCGAATGCTCGGTGGTGGCCCAGCGCTCCTTGGTCACCCCGGACAGGTCGGCACCCTCCAGGAGGCGCCGGCCCGCGTGGTCCTGCAGGGCGAGGAGCGAGGTCTCGATCGCCTCGTGCTCCGCGCCGAGCCGGGCCAGCGCACGGTCCGCCTCGTCCCGGTCCATGACCGGTCCCGGGGGCCTTGCCGCGTAGCCGGGGAAGGGTCCCGCGACGCCCATCGCTCACCTCTCCGCTCTCCCCGACGGCCCGTGGGCCCGCCGGGATCAGTTGCTCCGGTACGTGGGCGCCGGGGGCGCCGTGATGCCGGGCAGTCCGGCCTCCAGCCAGGTGCGGTACGAGCGCATCCACGGGCTGTCCGCACCGCCGCCGCGGTAGTCCGCCAGCACCTGGTTGACCCGGGCCACCAGGTCGTCGGAGCCGAGCTTGGCGGCGACGCCGTAGTACTCCGTCGTGAACGGGCCGCCCTTGAGCTCCACCGTCGGGTCCTGGGCCACCTGTCCCGCCGCCAGCGCGTTGTCCGTCACCACGGCGTCCACCTCGCCGAGCTGGAGGCGCACCAGGCAGTCGAGCTGGCTGGGGACGGTCAGCCGGTCCTCGTCCGCGGCGGTGCCGTCGTGCGCGTCCTCGAAGACCGCGCCGTACGACTGCTTCTTGAGGGCCTCGTACGCGGTGGAGCCCTCGGCGGTGCAGACCCGCTTCCCGCGCAGCGAGGCGTTGTAGCCGGTGATGTCCGAGGCCACCGGGGCGAGGACCTGCTGGCCCGCCCGGAAGTAGGCGGTGGAGAACGCGACCTGCTTCAGCCGGGCGCAGTTGATCGTCATGGTCCGCACCACCACGTCGACCCGGCCGCTCTCCAGCGCGGCGATCCGCTGGCTGGTCGGGATGGCCCGGAAGACCACCTTGGAGGAGTCGCCGAGGATGTCCCGGGCGATGGCCCGGACCAGGTCGATGTCGAAGCCCTCCAGCTTCCCGGTCGCCGGATTGCGGTACCCCCAGCGGTAGCTGTTCTGGTCCACCCCGGCGATGAGCTTGCCGCGCTCCTTGATCCGCCGGACGCCCGGGCCGTCGTTCCGGGAGGGCGGCAGGCTCGCCTCGGGCCTGTCGCAGGTGTCGGCGCGCACCTGGGCGGCCCGCGCTGTCCCCGGGCCGGTGTCGCCGCCGGGGGAGCCGGCGGTGTCGTGCGTCAGCGGCGGCAGGGCGAACAGGGCGGTGAGCACGCAGGCCACCGCCATGGCCGCCACCCCGCCCCAGCCGCGCAGCCTGCCCCCGCCGGTCCGGGTCCGTGCCATCGTTCCCCCTCCCACCGCTCCTGCCCCCGCCGGCTCTCCCGCCGGTCCGACCGCGTTCACCGGTACTCCCCGAGTCTCCGGCCGGTCCCGGCGAGCGCGGCGACCGCTCCCAGCACCGCCAGGACGCCCGCCCCGACCGCCAGCCCGTCCAGGGCGCCCCGGCCCTTCCCGGCTGCCGCGTCGAACTGCCTCTGCTCGTGGGCCAGGGCCGTCTCCAGGGCGGCGTCCACCTTCGAGAAGCACTCGCCGGTGGAGCCCTTCGCCCCGATGACCAGGGCGAGCGCACCCTCGTAGTCGCCGCCGTCGTCGGTCTCCCGGGCGTCGGCGTGGCGCTTCTGCCACTCCGTCACGCTCTTGGTGGCCGTCTTCACCGGGGTGCTCCCGAGGTCGTCGTCGGCCAGCGCGCCCGCCTTGCCCAGCTCGGTGCGGAGCGCGTCCATGTCCGCGGTGTAGTCGGTCTGGTACTGGTCGGCGGAGCCGTCCGCGGTGAGCACCGCGCCCCGGGCGACCAGGGTGAGGTTCTCGTTGGCGCGGGCCTTGAGGGAGGCGATCCGCGCGCCGTTCAGCACGTCCAGCGAGGCCTGGCCGTCCGCCATCGCGTGGTGCAGCTCGGTCCTGGCCAGGGCCTGCCCGGCGGCGAGCCAGACCAGCGCGGCGGCGGTCGCGGCCGTCGCGGCGAGCAGCCCGCGGCTGAAGACCCGGTTGGTCCGGCGGTAGTCGCGCCGCTGGGCCCAGGCCAGCACGGCCAGGGCCACGATCCCGGCGGCGAGGGCGACGAGCGGCCACTGCCGGGCGTCGCGCTGGTCGGCGTCGAGCCGGCCGGTCTCCGCCGTGTACAACCGCTCGGCGGCGGGGAGGAGTTCGCCGCTCATCTTCTGGTTGGCGTACCGGAGGTAGGCGCCGCCCAGCGGCAGTCCGAGGCGGTTGTTGGCGCGGGCCCGCTCGACCAGGCCGGTGTAGACCGGCAGGAGTTCGTTCATCGTGCGGATCTCGCGGCCCGAGGAGGTGGTGGCCGAGGTGTTCGCCGCCGCCTTCACCAGCAGCCGGGACGCGTTCAGGATGTCCTTCTCGTACTGGGCGCGGATGTTCTCCGGTTCCTCGGTGCCCGCGAGGAACCCGCTCGCCGCCATGGTGTCCGCGTCGGCGAGCGAGCGGTAGACGGCCGCCGCGTCCGCGCTCAGCGGCTGGCTGCGGCTCACCACGTCGTCCGCGGCGGCGGCCCGCCCGGAGACCTCCACGGCGGTCACCGCCCCGAACGCCACGACGAGCAGGGCGAGTACGGCTCCGACGAGCCGCAGCCGCCCCGGCTCCGTCGTCGCCGCGTCGCGCAGCCGCCCCGCCAGCGCGGATGCCGCCCCGCGCCGCTGGGCGGGCACGCCGGAGACCGGCGCCGCTCCGTGCTGTCGCGGCGGGCCCCCGATCGGCGGGTGTGTCACTCGGCTTCCCCCTCGGTCACTGACGGCGCCGTTGCCCCCGGCCGGTCGGGGGAGTGGCGCCCGGGCTGAAGTATGGCCGCAGCGACGGGCATCCACCAGGAATACCCGGATCTCGCGCCGGACTTGGACCTTCACGGCCATGACCGGACCGCCCCCGCTGTGAACACGATCGGCGCAGGTGATCGGTTCCCGCGCGCCGGGGCCGTCCCGGGCGGCGGAGCCGGGGAGCCGAGGGTCCGGCACCGGGCGGTGGTCTCCCCGGCGCGCCCCTCAGGCGTACCGCGCGCGCAGCCTGGCGTGCGCTTCGGGCGCCGCCCCCGTGTGGTCCAGGCCCAGCAACCCGGCCCCCAGGACGGGTGGTTGGGCCACCACGCGGATCTCGGCCCGAGGTGCGCGGGCCGCCAGCAGCGAGGCGATCCGGCGGTCCAGGTCCGGGTGGCGCGCGGCGAGCACGCTCCCGCCGAGAATCACCGGAACGTGCTCCTTCAGAAGGCCGAGCCGGTCCAGCGCCACCGAGGCCATCACGACGACCTCCTCGGCGAGCCGGTCCACCACCGCGCGCGCCACCGGGTCCCCCGCCGCGCCCGTCGCGAAGAGCACCGGGGTCAGCTCGTGACGGCGCTCGTACGGGATGTGCTCCCGGTGCAGCGCCTCGATCAGCTCGTACATCGAACCCAGCCCGAAGTGCGCCGGGAGCTCCCGGGCCAGCTCGGTCGGCGCGCCCCGGCCGTCCTCGGCGCGGGCGGCGAACCAGAGCGCCTCCTCGGCGAGCCCCGAACCGCCGCCCCAGTCGCCGGACATCCGGCCGATGGCGGGGAACCGGGCGGTACGGCCGTCCGGGAGCATGCCCACGCAGTTGATCCCGGCGCCGCAGACCACCGCGACGCCCCGGGGCTCGTCCACCCCGGCGCGCAGTACGGCGAAGGTGTCGTTGCGGACCTCGACGGTGCTGCCCCAGCCGCGTGCGAGCAGCGCGTCCGCCAGCTCCTCCTCCTCGACGGGGAGGTCGGCGTTGGCGAGGCAGGCGGAGACGTGCGCGACCGGGGCGGCCTGCTCGCCGGCCGAGGCGAACGCCCCCGCCACGGCGGCGGCGAGCACGTCCAGCGCGGCGGGGATGCCGACCACGGGCGGCTGGAAACCGCCGCCCCGGCCCGTGCCGAGCACCGTGCCGTCCCCGCCGATCAGTGCCACGTCGGTCTTGCTGTTCCCCGCGTCGATGGCGAGGACCGAAGCGTTCAGGCCCACGCGAGGTGCTCCCGGTTGTGCGCGATCAGCCGGTCCGTGAGGCCCTCGGCGTACTCGAACTGCCCGACCAGCGGGTGGGCGAGCAGCGCCTTGAAGACGCGGTCCCGGCCACCGTGCAGGGCGGCCTTCAGCGCCAGGTCCTCGTACGCGGTGACCTGGGCGATCAGCCCGGCGTACAGCGGGTCCAGCGCGGGGACGGCGAGCGGGACGGCGCCCGAGCCGTCGACCCGGGCCTGCGTCTCGATCACCGCGTCGTCGGGGAGGAACGGCAGGGTGCCGTTGTTGAGGGTGTTGACCACCTGGACGGTGGCGGCGCCCCCGCCGAGCAGCGAGGAGGCCAGGTCGACCGCGGCCTCCGAGTAGAAGGCGCCGCCGCGCTTGGCGAGCAGCGCGGGCTTCTCGTCCAGCTTCGGGTCGCCGTACATCGCGAGGAGTTCCTTCTCCATCGCGGCGACCTCGGCGGCCCGGGACGGCTTGGTGCCGAGCTCCCGGACGACCTCGTCGTGCGCGTAGAAGTACCGCAGGTAGTACGAGGGGACGACGCCGAGCCGGTCCACGATCTCGCGCGGCAGGTGCAGGTCGGCGGCGATGGACGCGCCGTGCTCGGCCAGCAGCCGCGGCAGTACGTTCTCGCCGTCCGGGCCCCCGAGGCGCACCCCCAGCTCCCAGGAGAGGTGGTTCAGCCCGACGTGGTCGAGGTGCACCTCGGCGGGGGAGACGTCGAGCATCGCCGCGAACTTCCGCTGGAAGCCGATCGCCACGTTGCAGAGGCCGACGGCCTTGTGGCCGGCCTGGAGGAGCGCCCGGGTGACGATGCCCACCGGGTTGGTGAAGTCGATGATCCAGGCGTCCGGGTTGGTGCGGCGGACCCGCTCGGCGATGTCCAGCACGACCGGCACGGTGCGCAGCGCCTTGGCGAGGCCGCCCGCGCCGGTGGTCTCCTGGCCGACGCAGCCGCACTCCAGCGGCCAGGTCTCGTCTTGGTCGCGCGCGGCCTGTCCGCCGACGCGCAGCTGGAGCAGGACCGCGTCGGCGCCCTCGACCCCCGCGTCGAGGTCGGAGGTGGTGGTGATGGTGCCGGGGTGGCCCTGCTTGGCGAAGATCCGCCGGGCGAGGCCGCCCACGAGGTCGAGACGGTCGGCCGCCGGGTCGACGAGGACGAGCTCCTCGATCGGCAGGGTGTCCCTCAGACGGGCGAACCCGTCGATCAGTTCGGGGGTGTAGGTGGACCCGCCACCCACTACTGCGAGCTTCATTTCAGCCCTTCACTCCGGTCAGTGTGACGCCCTCGACGAATGCCTTCTGGGCGAAGAAGAAGACGGCGATCACGGGGGCCATGACCAGAACGGTCGCGGCCATGGTCAGGTTCCAGTCGGTGTGGTGCGCGCCCTTGAAGGACTCCAGGCCGTAACTGAGCGTCCAGGCGGCCGGGTTCTCGGAGGCGTAGATCTGCGGCCCGAAGTAGTCGTTCCAGGCGGCGAAGAACTGGAACAGCGCGATGGCGGCGATGCCCGGCTTCGCCATCGGCAGCACCACCCTGAGCAGGGTGCGCAGTTCGCCGCAGCCGTCGATCCGCGCCGCGTCCAGGTACTCGTCCGGGATGGTCAGCAGGAACTGGCGCAGCAGGAAGATGGAGAAGGCGTCGCCGAAGGCCATCGGGATGATCAGCGGCCAGAGCGTGCCGGAGAGGTCCACCTGTTTGGCCCAGAACAGGTACATCGGGATGATCACGACCTGCGGCGGCAGCATCATCATCGAGATGACCAGCATCAGCGACAGCTTGCGGCCCGTGAAGCGGAACTTCGCGAGCGCGTAGGCGACGGGCACCGAGGAGACCACGGTCAGCACGGTGCCGGCCCCGGCGTAGAGCAGGGTGTTGCGCCACCAGGTGAGGAAGCCGGGGGTGTCGAAGACCCGCCGGTAGTTCTCCCACTCCCAGGTGTCGGGGGTGAGGTCGCGGGTCAGCGCCTGCTGGTCGCTCATGAGCGAGGTCAGCACGACGAAGACCAGCGGGAGGACGAAGAAGAGCGCGGCGGCGACGCCGAGCGCGTGCACCGCGATCCACTGGAGCAACGCCGTGCGGCGGGCGGTGCGTTCGGCGGCCGTGCGTGCGCCGCGGGCGGACCCGGCCGTGGTGCCGGGCGTGTCGAGCAGCTGGGTCATGGGTCAGTCACCGGCCTGGACGAGGTTGTTGCGGCCCCGCATCAGCAGCGCGGTGAAGGCCATGGCCAGGGCGAACAGGACCAGGGCGACGACGCAGGCGGAGCCGTAGTCGAAGCGCTGGAAGCCGAGGTTGTAGACGAGCTGGGGGAGGGTCAGGGTCGACTTGTCGGGGTAGCCGGGCTCGAAGGACTGTCCTGAGCCGCCGATCACGCCGGAGGCCACCTTCCCCGCCACCAGGGGCTGTGTGTAGTACTGCATCGCCTGGATGACCCCGGTGACCACGGCGAACATCACGATCGGCGAGATGTTCGGCAGGGTCACGAAGCGGAACCGCTGCCAGGCGGAGGCACCGTCGAGCTCGGCCGCCTCGTACTGCTCGACGGGTACGTCCAGCAGCGCCGCCATGAAGATCACCATCAGGTCGCCGATGCCCCAGACCGCGAGCATGGTCAGCGCCGGCTTCGACCAGGTCGCGTCGTTGAACCAGCCGGGCGTCGGCAGCCCGAGGTCGCCGAGGACCGAGTTGACCGGCCCGGTCCCCGGGTTGAGCAGGAAGACGAAGGCGAGGGTCGCGGCCACCGGGGGCGCGAGGTAGGGCAGGTAGAAGAGGGTGCGGAAGAGCCCGGTGGCGGTCTTGATCCGGGTGATCAGCAGCCCGACGCCGAGGCCGAACACCACCCGGCAGGTGACCATGACGACCACCAGCCAGAGGGTGTTCCGCAGCGACGGCCAGAACATCGGATAGTCGGTGAAGACGTACGTCCAGTTCGTCAGCCCGTCGAAGACCGGCGCCCCGAACCCGTCGTACTTCGTGAAGGAGAAGTAGACGGTCGAGATCATCGGGTACGCGAAGAAGAAGCAGAAGCCGATCAGCCAGGGCGACAGGAACGCCACCGTGCGCAGCGCCGACCTGCGGCGCTTGGAGCGGAGTGTGTACGTGGTCATCGCGGGCTACCTGGCCTTGGCGATGTCGGTGTCGATCTGCGCGGCGGTCTTCTCCAGACCGGCCTGGAGGTCCTTCACCGAGCCCTTCTCGTACTGGTAGCCGAAGTCCTGGAGGGTCTGCTGGTACGTGGCCCCGTTGACGGCCCCGTCCGGGGTGTTGGAGTGCGGGTTCTGCGCGATGTCCAGGAAGGTCTTGAAGCGCGGGTCGAACTTCAGGTCGGGCGACTTCAGCGCCTCGAAGGTGGAGGGCACGTTCTTGATGCCGTTGGCGAAGTCGACGACGGCCTTCGTGTCGCTGGTCATGAACTTGACCAGCTCCCACGCCGCGTTCTGCTTCTTGCTGGCGGGCGCGATGCCCATGATCGTGCCGGAGAGGAAGCCCTTGCCGTAGGTGTCGGCCTCGTCGTCGGCGACGGGCATCGGAGCGACCCCGATCTCGAAGTCGGTGCCCGCCTCCTCGGCCATCCCGAGCCGCCACTCGCCGTCCAGCTGCATGGCGACCTGGCCGGTCTGGAACGGGTGCTTGGCGCCCCACTCGTCGCCGAAGGAGCCGCGGAACTTCTCCAGCTTGTCGTAGCCGCCGAGGTCCTCGACCAGCTTCTTCTGGTACGTGAACATCTCGGCGAAGGCCGGGTCCTTGGCGATGTTCGACTTGCCGTCCGCGTCGAAATACGTGTGGTCCCAGGAGCCCAGGTAGTGGTCGGCGACCGACTCGTAGCCGTGGAAGGTCGGCATGAAGCCGAGCTGCTGGTAGCCGTCGCCCTTGGTGACCGTCAGCTTCTTCGCGTCCGCGGCGAACTCGGAGAGGGTCTTCGGCGGCGAGGTGATCCCGGCCTTCTCGAAGGCGTCCTTGTTGTAGTAGAGCCCGTACGCGTCGGCCAGCAGCGGCAGCGAGCAGCGCTTGCCCTCGAACTGCGTGTAGTCCAGGAGCACCTTCGGGAAGGTCTTCTCCAGGTCCAGCTTCGACTTCTCGATGAACGGCGTCAGGTCCGCGAAGGCCCCGGACGAACAGAACTTGCCGACGTTGGAGGTGGTGAAGGACGACACCACGTCCGGACCGTTCGAACCCCCGGCGCGCAGCGCCTGGTTGAGCTTGTCGTCGTTGATGTTGCCGACGACGTTCACCTTGATGTTCGGGTGGGCCTTCTCGAAGCGGTCGACGTTGTCCTGGACCGCCTTGACCTCGGACGGCGCGCTCCAGCCGTGCCAGAAGTTGATGGTGGTCTTCGCGTTCGGGTCGTCGGTGGCGCCACTCTCCGACTGACCCGTGCAGGCGGTGGCGAGGGCGGATATCGCGGCGACCGCGACGGCGGCGGTGGTGAGGCTGTTTCTGCGCATGGCGAAGCTCCTTGAAGACGGTGAAGGAGAGGCAACAGCGGTACGGAGTGCGGGAGGTTCAGGGGCGCGAGGTGTCGAACACCTCGTCGCGGGTGTCCGCGAGGGCCCGTTCCAGGGCGCCGCGCAGGACGGGCAGCCGGACGGTCTCCGCGAGGACGAGCGGGGGCCGGGAGGCGGCCAGTTCGGCGAGTTCCAACTGGATCAGCGCGCGCAGCCGCTCGCCGCCGGCCGAGATCAGCCCGCCGGCCAGCACGATCAGCCCGGGGTCGAGCACGGCCGTCAGGGAGGCGAGCCCGGTGGCGAGCCGCTGCGCGTAACTCCGCAGCAGCTCGGTCAGCCGCTCGTCCTCGCCGTACGCGGCGGCGGCACGGGTCAGCAGGGCGGCGGCGACCTCCGGGTAGGGCTGCTGCGGGCTGTCGATGCCGAGCGACGCGGCGAGCCGGGGGATCGCCTGGGCGCCCGCCAGCTCCTGGAAGCCGCCGCTGTTGGCCTTGACGACCTGGCGTACGAGCGGGGTGCCCGGCACCGGCAGGAAGCCGACCTCCCCGGCGCCGCCGGTGAACCCCCGGTGCAGCCGGCCGTTGATGACGAGCGCACCGCCGAGCCCCTCCTCGTTCCAGAGCAGGACGAAGTCGTCGTGGCCCCGGGCCGCCCCGCGCCGCTGCTCGGCCACCGCGACCAGGTTCACGTCGTTCTCGTACTCCACGGGCATGGGCAGCGCCGCCGCCAGTTCGTCGAGCAGGGTGGGGGAGTGCCAGCCCGGCAGGTGCGAGGCGTAGCGCAGCCGGCCGGTGCCCGGGTCGAAGGCGCCCGGGGTACCGACCACCAACCGGTGGACCGCGGACCGGTCGAGACCGGCCCGCTCCACCGCGCCGTCCAGCGCCCGGACGACCTGGCCGGCCGCGCTCTGGGCGCCCCGGCCCGGGGTACGGAGCTCGAACTCGCCCACCACCGTGCCGGTGACGTCGGCGACCGCGGCCACGATGCGCTGGGCGTTCACGTCGAGCCCGGCCACGTACGCCGCCTCCGGGTTGACCGCGTACAGCTGCGCGTTGGGCCCCGGGCGCCCCTCGGTGGTGCCGGTGGCCCGCACCAGCCCGGCCGCCTCCAGCCGGGCCAGCAGCTGCGATGCGGTCGGCTTGGACAGCCCGGTGAGCTTCCCGATCCGGGTACGGGAGAGCGGACCCAGCTCCAGCAGCAGATCGAGGGCGGCACGGTCGTTCATGGCGCGCAGCAGCCGGGGGGTGCCGGGCACGCCGGTGCCGGGGGTGGTTCCTGCCATGGAGGTGGGTCCGCTCTCTGTTAGGAAAGTTTCCTATCCGGTGAGAGGAAGGTAGGCGTCCGCTCCCGGGGCGTCAATGGCGAGGCGGCGGGGCAACGAAAGCGTTACCCGGAGGAGGCGCGCGGAAGCCGCCCGGAAACACGGAAGGGGGCCTCCGCGTCCTGCGCGGAAGCCCCCTGGCGGCGGTGTGCCGGAACACCGGCTACTTGCTGATGCCCGGCGGGGTGAGCGGCGTCGCGGCGAGCGACTGCGGCGAGGTCGTCGAGGCGTACGCGGACGGGGCGGCCATCGCCGCCGTCGGGTCCGCCTTCGACTCGCCCTCCGGCTGCGGCGGCACCGTGCCGATCATGCTGATGCCCGCCTCGTCCAGCGACCGCTTGATCCGCCAGCGCAGCTCGCGCTCCACGGCCAGCGCCTTGCCCGGCATGGTCTTCGCGGAGACCCGTACGGTCATCGAGTCCAGCAGGACGGCGTCCAGGCCCAGGATCTCCACCGGGCCCCAGAGCCGCTCGCTCCACGGCTCCTCCTTCGTCATGACCTCGGTGGCGGCGGAGACGGCCGCGCGCACCCGGTCCAGGTCCTCCGTCGGCCGGACGGTCACGTCGACACCGGCGGTGGACCAGCCCTGGCTGAGGTTGCCGATCCGCTTCACCTCGCCGTTGCGGACGTACCAGATCTCGCCGTTGTCGCCGCGGAGCTTGGTGACCCGCAGCCCCACCTCGATGACCTCGCCCGAGGCGACGCCCGCGTCCACCGTGTCGCCCACGCCGTACTGGTCCTCCAGGATCATGAAGACGCCGGAGAGGAAGTCGGTGACGAGGTTGCGCGCGCCGAAACCGAGCGCGACACCGGCGACACCGGCGGAGGCCAGCAGCGGCGCCAGGTTGATCTCGAAGGCGCCCAGGATCATCAGCGCCGCCGTGCCCAGGATCAGGAACGAGGTCACCGACCGGAGCACGGAACCTATCGCCTCCGAACGCTGGCGGCGCCGCTCGGCGTTGACCAGCAGCCCGCCGAGGGCGGTGCCCTCCACGGCCTGGGCGCTGCGGTTCATCCGCTCGATCAGATTGGTGAGGGCGCGCCGGATCAGGTAGCGCAGCACGATCGCCACGGCGGCGATCAGGATGATGCGCAGACCGGTGTTCAGCCAGGTGGACCAGTTCTGCTCGACCCAGCCCGCGGCGTCGCCGGCCTGCCGGGCGGCCTCGTCGAGCGAGCCTCCCGACCCGGTCGGCGGGGCGGCGGCCAACAGAACGGACGGGGACACGGCGGGACCTCCAGAACGGGCGACAGCGGGTCAACCAGGTTAACGACGGGCGCGCCCCGGATGATGTCCGCGGCCCGGCGAGAGACGCATCTCATCCCTTCATCACACGTTTGTGCGCGTTTCCTCGCGCACTCCGGTCGCGTCCGGTCATCCGCCGGGCACGGCCGGTCCGTGCGCCCGTCGGGCGGAATCGGTCCGGCCCATTACCCGCACGTGGTGGCGCCCGGACCAGGCATGAGGAGAGACTGAGAGCGGATCGTCCCGGCGCGAGCCACGCGCCGCCGGCGTACAAGGAGGCATCCACCGTGCCGCACGTCCTGGTTCTCAACGCGTCGTACGAGCCGCTCGGCGTCGTACCGCTCCACCGCGCGCTCGTCCTCGTCCTCGAAAACAAGGCCGTCTGCCTCGAAGAGTCCGGCGCCCTCCTCCGCAGCCCCACCACCGCCGTGCCGGCGCCCAGTGTGGTCCGCCTCAAGCGCTTCGTCCGGGTCCCCTACCGAGGGCCCGTCCCACTCACCCGCCGTGCGCTCTTCGCCCGGGACGGAGGGCGCTGCGTGTACTGCGGGGCCGCCGCCACCAGCGTCGACCACGTCGTCCCGCGCAGCCGGGGCGGCCTGCACGCGTGGGACAACGTGGTGGCCGCCTGCCGCCACTGCAACCACGTCAAGGCCGACCGGCACCTGCCCGAGCTCGGCTGGCGCCTGCGCCACCAGCCCGCACCCCCCACCGGCCTGGCCTGGCGGATCATCGGCACCGGCCACCGCGACCCGCGCTGGCTGCCCTACCTCCAGCCGTTCGGCGCGGACGACGCGCTCGCCCGGATCGACGGCGTCTCCGCGTGAGCGCCGTCCGCCGCCCCGGTCGCCGGACCGCGACCGGGGCGGCGGTGGCGCGGCGACGGTGGTACGACCGGGGGGTCCCGGACGGGCAGGGGGACGGGCGGGCGGAGCGGCAGGCGGATTGGCTGAAAATGGCTCAAATCTGCCGTCCGGGGGAACGAGATGTGACCCACGGCACGTTGAGGACGTTGGCATCGGACCTATGCCACGCTCACGTCTGCGCACCCGAGGGCTGGGTAGGTCTCTCTTCCGTCCTGCTCCCACGGCCAGGAGGCCCACCTTGCCCGCAGCCGCGCGTCCTCCGCTTCCCGCCCTGTCCAAACAGGTCCCCGGTCCGGCCCGCCCGGAGCCGCCGGCCGGTGAACCGCTGACCAGTGAACCGCCCCTCCCGCCCGCAGCCGTCCCCCGCCCCCTCGGCGGACCCCGCACCGGCCTCGGCACCGGCCTCGTCGCCGCGTTCGACGCGCCGCCCGCCGCCGGTGCCGCGCCCCTCACCAGCGAGCCGCCGCTCGCCGACGCCACCCCCCTGACGAGCGAGCCGCCGCTCGCCGTCGTCGCTCCGCTCACCAGCGAACCGACCGCCCCCGGTGTCGCGGGGGCCATGGAGTCTCCAGGAGTCTGAATGGGCCTCTCCCGGCTCGCCGCCCTGCACGGCGTCGCCACGTCCTACTCCCCGTCCGCGGGCGTCACGGTGCCCGTCCCCGACGACACGGTCACCGCCGTGCTCGCCGCGCTGGGCGTGGACGCCTCCACCCCGGACGGCGTACGGAGGTCGCTCGCCGCCGCCGAATCGAGGGCGGGCTCCCGGCTGCTCCCGCCGACCGTGGTGGTCTGGGCGGGCGAGCCGCTGCCGCCCGCCCTCACCGCGCTGCCGATCGGGACGACCCTGACGGTCGCCCCGGAGGCCGGACCGGGCGCCGCACGGCCCGAGCCGGTCCGGCTGCGCGTCACCGGCGCGCAGGCCGACGTCCCGGACACGCCCCCGCCGTCCGCCGTCCCCGTCTGGTGGACCGACCCGCCCCTCGGAGTGCACCGGGTGACCGCGCGCACCCTCGACCACC
Source organism: Streptomyces sp. NPDC060184 (assembly GCF_042728795.1). Classification (NCBI taxonomy): domain Bacteria; kingdom Bacillati; phylum Actinomycetota; class Actinomycetes; order Kitasatosporales; family Streptomycetaceae; genus Streptomyces; species Streptomyces sp. NPDC060184. Next base: position 18,611 of record NZ_JBHWYX010000029.1, on the reverse strand, counting down.
GGCAGGGCACCGCCACCCTCGTCGTCGCCCCCGCCCGCGCCCCGCAGCCACCCGCCCGCGCCCAGGGCTTCCTCGTCCAGCTCTACTCCCTGCTCTCCGGCCGGTCCTGGGGCATGGGCGACCTCGGTGACCTGGCCGATCTCGCCGCCTGGGCCGGACGGACCCTCGGCGCCGGGTTCGTCCAGATCAACCCGCTGCACGCGGCCGTCCCCGGGCGCCCCACCGACCCGTCCCCGTACCGCCCCTCCTCGCGGCTCTTCCCCGACCCCGTCCACCTGCACGTCGAGTCGATCCCGGAGTACGGCCAGGTACGCGCCCGTGCGGTGCTGGACGACCTCCGCCAGGACGCCGCCGCGCTCTCGGAGGCGGTGCTCAACAAGGGCGCGCTGATCGACCGGGACGCCGTCTGGGAGCTGAAGCGGCAGGCCCTGGAGCTCGTCCACCAGGTGCCGCTCACCCCCGGCCGCCGGGCCGCGTACTGCGACTTCCTCTCCGCCCGGGGCCAGGCCCTGGAGGACCACGCGCTCTGGTGCGCGCTGGCCGAGGTGCACGGCCCCGACTGGCACACCTGGCCCGAGCCGCTGCGCGACCCCCGCTCCCGGGAGACCGCCCGCGCCCGCACCGGACTCCTCGACCGGGTGGACTTCCACAGCCGGCTCGCCTGGCTGACCGACATCCAGCTCGCCGAGGCCCAGCGGGCCGCCGAGGACGCCGGGATGGAGGTCGGCGTCATCCACGACCTCGCCGTCGGCGTGCACCCGGCGGGCGCCGACACCTGGGCCGGCCAGGACCACTACGCGCTGGGCATGTCCGTCGGCGCGCCTCCGGACGCCTTCAACGCGCGGGGCCAGGACTGGGGCCTGCCGCCCTGGCGGCCCGACGCCCTCGCCGCCTCCGGCTACGCCCCCTTCCGGCGCCTGCTGCGCGGCCTCCTCGCCCACGCCGGGGCGCTCCGCGTCGACCACGTCATGGGCCTCTTCCGGCTCTGGTGGGTCCCCGAGGGCAAGCCGCCCACCGAGGGCACCTATGTCGGCCAGGACGGCGAGGCGATGCTCGCCGTCCTCGTCCTGGAGGCCCACCGCGCCGGGGCCGTCGTGCTCGGCGAGGACCTGGGCACGGTCGAGCCCGGCGTCCGCGAGGCGCTCTCCCGGCGCGGGGTGCTCGGCACCTCCGTGCTCTGGTTCGAACGCGACTGGGAGGGCGACGGCCGCCCGCTGGCCCCGGAGCGGTGGCGCCAGGACTGCCTGGCCACCGCCACCACCCACGACCTGCCGTCCACCGCCGCCCGCCTCTCCGGCGACCATGTGCGGCTCCGCCACGAACTCGGCCTGCTCACCCGCACCCTGGAGGAGGAGCTGGCCGAGGACGCCACCGGCACCGCCGAATGGCTCGGCCTGCTCGCCCGGCTGCGGCTGCTGCCCGAGGGCGAGGGCGACGAGGAGGCCGCCGTACGGGCCGTGCACCGCTTCCTGCTGCGCACCCCCGCCCGGCTGACCGGCATCTGGCTCCCGGACGCCGTGGGCGACCGGCGCCCGCAGAACCTCCCCGGGACCTGGGACCAGTACCCCAACTGGCGCCTGCCGATCGCCGACGGGGAGGGCCGTCCCCTGACGTTGGAGCAGATCACGGGCTCGCCCCGGCTCCACCGCCTGATGGACGGACTGACCCCCCGCACCCCACGTACGGCACCCCCGGACGCGCGGCGTCCTTAGGCGTTCGCTACGTTTGCACCGTGGACAAGAAGAACGCTATGCGCGCCGGCGCCGTTGCGGCCGGTACGACGCTGATGATGCTGCTCATGTCGTCCCCCGCTCTCGCGCTCACGCGCGACGACGGCGACGACCCGGGTCAACACGGTCTGTCGGTCATCGAGACCATCAGCCTCTACGTCCTCGCGCCCCTCGCGCTGTTCGTGGTGATCGCGGGTCTGGTCGTGGTGCTCGACAAGTCCAAGAAGAAGGCGTAACCGCCTCACACGCTCACGCCGTGTGCGCCGCCGGTACGGGTTACCGCGCGGCGCACACGCATGTCCGGATACGGGCGTGCCCCGCGCCGCCGGGTGCGCGCGAGGGCGCCCGCGCCCGCCGTGAGCCCCGCGTCCGCCGTGAGCCCCCGCCGCACGCGAGGGCGCCCTCCCCGGCACGTACCGCCCGGGGAGGGCGCCCTCGCGTTCCTCGCGTGAGGAGCCGTTACGCGGTCGCGGCGGCGGCGTCCGCGGCCCGGGCGCGCAGCGCGCGCTCGACGCCCGCGCGGGACTCCGACATCAGCCGGCGCAGCGCCGCGTTCGGCCCGGCCGAGGCCAGCCAGGCGTCCGTGGCGTCCAGCGTCTCCTGGGAGACCTGGATCGCCGGGTAGAGGCCGATCGCGACCTGCTGGGCCATCTCGTGGCTGCGGCTGTCCCAGACCTCCTTGACCGCCGCGAAGTACTTCTCCGCGTACGGCGCCAGCAGCTCGCGCTGCTCGGTCTGGACGAAGCCGCCGATGACGGCCTCCTGGACGGCGTTCGGCAGCTTGTCGGACTCCACGACCAGCGCCCAGGCCTCCGCCTTGGCCTCCTCGGAGGGACGCGCGGCGCGGGCCTCGGCCGCGTGCCGCTCGCCCGCCGCGGTCCGGTCGCGCTCGTACTCGGCGGCGATCTCCTCCTCGTCGAGCAGACCGGTCGCGGCGAGCCGCTGCACGAACGCCCAGCGCAGTTCGGTGTCGACGGCCAGGCCCTCGACCGACTTGGTGCCGTCCAGCAGCCCCTGGAGCAGGTCCAGCTGCTGCGGGGTACGGGCCGTCGCCGCGAAGGCGCGGGCCCAGGCCAGCTGGTGGTCGCTGCCGGCCTCGGCGGCGTTCAGGTGCGCCAGGGTGGCGTCCGTCCAGCGGGTCAGCAGCGCCTCGCGGGACTCCGGCGCCGCGTACTGGTCGAGTGCCAGCTTCAGCTGCCGGTGCAGCGATTGCACCACGCCGATGTCCGACTCCTTGCCGATGCCGGCCAGCACCAGCGCGAGGTAGTCGCGGGTCGCCAGCTCGCCGTCGCGGGTCATGTCCCAGGCCGAGGCCCAGCACAGCGCGCGCGGCAGCGACTCGGCGAAGTCGCCCAGGTGCTCGGTGACGAACCGCAGCGACTCCTCGTCGAGCCGGACCTTCGCGTAGCTGAGGTCGTCGTCGTTGAGCAGGACGACGGCCGGGCGCTGCGTGCCCTCGGGCAGCTCCACCTCGGTGCGCTCGCCGTCCACGTCCAGCTCGATCCGCTCGCGGCGGACCAGCTTGCCGTCGGCGCCCAGGTCGTAGAAGCCGATCGCGATGCGGTGCGGGCGCAGCGTCGGCTCGCCCTTGGCACCGGCCGGGAGCGCCGGGGCCTCCTGGAGCACGGCGAAGGAGGTGATGCGGCCCTCGGCGTCCGTCTCGATCGACGGGCGAAGGATGTTGATACCGGCCGTTTCCAGCCAGGACTTCGACCAGGTCTTCAGGTCGCGGCCGGAGGTCTCCTCCAGCGCGCCCAGCAGGTCGGTGAGCCGGGTGTTGCCGAAGGCGTGCGCCTTGAAGTACGCCTGCACGCCCGCGAAGAACTCGTCCTTGCCGACGTACGCCACGAGCTGCTTGAGGACCGAGGCGCCCTTGGCGTACGTGATGCCGTCGAAGTTGACCAGGACGTCGTCGAGGTCGTTGATCTCCGCCATGATCGGGTGGGTGGACGGCAGCTGGTCCTGCCGGTACGCCCAGGTCTTCATGGAGTTGGCGAACGTGGTCCACGACTGCGGCCACCACGAGCCCTCGGCGTCCGCCAGGCAGGCGATCGAGGTGTAGGTGGCGAACGACTCGTTCAGCCAGAGGTCGTTCCACCACTCCATGGTGACCAGGTCGCCGAACCACATGTGGGCCAGCTCGTGGAGGATGGTCTCCGCGCGGCCCTCGTAGGCGGCGTCGGTGACCTTGGAACGGAAGACGTACTGGTCGCGGATGGTGACCGCGCCCGCGTTCTCCATCGCGCCCGCGTTGAACTCCGGCACGAAGAGCTGGTCGTACTTGGCGAACGGGTACGCGTAGTCGAACTTCTCCTGGAACCAGTCGAAGCCCAGCCGGGTGACCTCGAAGATGTGCTCCGCGTCGAGGTGTTCGGCGAGCGAAGGGCGGCAGTAGATGCCGAGCGGCACCGTCTGGCCGTCGCGCTCGTAGCTGCTGTGCACCGAGTGGTACGGGCCGGCGATCAGCGCGGTGATGTACGTCGAGATGCGGGGCGTCGGCGCGAAGGTCCAGACGTCGTCCACCGGCTGGGGCGTCGGGGAGTTCGAGATCACCGTCCAGCCCGCGGGGGCCTTGACGGTGAAGGCGAAGGTGGCCTTCAGGTCGGGCTGTTCGAAGCTGGCGAACACCCGCCGCGCGTCCGGCACCTCGAACTGGGTGTAGAGGTATGCCTGCTCGTCCACCGGGTCGACGAACCGGTGCAGGCCCTCGCCGGTGTTGGTGTACGCGCAGTCGGCGACGACCTTCAGCTCGTTCGCGCCCTCGCGCAGGTGCGGCAGGGCGATCCGCGCGTCGCGGAAGACGGCGGCGACGTCCAGCGCGGTGCCGTTGAGGACGACGTCGTGCACGGCGGGGGCGACGAGGTCGATGAAGGTCTCCGCACCGGCCTCCGCGGAGTCGAAGCGCACCGTGGTGACGGACCGGTAGGAGCCGCCTTCCTGCGCGCCGGAGAGGTCGAGCTCGACCTCGTAGGAGTCCACGGTCAGCAGGCGGGCCCGCTCCTGTGCCTCTTCGCGGGTCAGATTCGTGCCAGGCACCCGGTCAACTCCTTCGATCGTGACGTTTCGGGTCATCCTTCCACGTCGGGGGTGGGGGTGGTTAAGGGCTTTCGCCCGGAGCGGAGAGGGGAACGCGCGAGGGGGCGGCCACCGGTGGTCACCGGTAACCGCCCCCTCGGGTCTTCCGTCCGGATCAGCCGTTCAGCTCGGCCGCCACCAGCTCCGCGATCTGCACCGCGTTCAGGGCCGCGCCCTTGCGGAGGTTGTCGTTCGAGACGAAGAGCGCGAGACCGTGCTCGACCGTCTCGTCGACCCGGATGCGGCCCACGTAACTGGGGTCCTTGCCGGCCGCCTGGAGCGGGGTCGGGATCTCGGAGAGCTCGACGCCCTCGGCGTCCTCGAGCAGCTCGTAGGCGCGCTCGACGCTGATCGGACGCGCGAACCGGGCGTTGATCTGGAGCGAGTGGCCGGAGAAGACCGGCACGCGCACGCAGGTGCCGGAGACCTTGAGCTCCGGGATGCCGAGGATCTTGCGGGACTCGTTGCGGAGCTTCTGCTCCTCGTCCGTCTCGTACGAACCGTCGTCCACGATCGAACCGGCCAGCGGCACCACGTTGAAGGCGATCGGGCGCTTGTAGACGCCGGGCTCCGGGAAGTCCACGGCCCCGCCGTCGTGGGTCAGCCGGTCCGCCTCGGCGACGACCTTGGAGGCCTGGCCGTGCAGCTCGGAGACGCCGGCGACACCGGAGCCGGAGACCGCCTGGTAGGTGGCGACGGTGAGGGTCAGGAGGCCCGCCTCGTCGTGCAGGGGGCGCATCACGGGCATCGCGGCCATCGTGGTGCAGTTCGGGTTGGCGATGATGCCCCTGGGGCGGTTCAGCGCGGCCTTCGGGTTGACCTCGGAGACGACCAGCGGGACCTCGGGGTCCATGCGCCAGGCGGAGGAGTTGTCGATCACGACGGCGCCCTGCTGGGCGACCTTCTCGGCCAGCGCCCGGGAGGTGGCGCCACCGGCGGAGAAGATGACGATCTGCAGGCCCGTGTAGTCGGCGGTGGAGGCGTCCTCGACGGTGACCTCGGTGCCCTCGAAGTCGATCGTGGTGCCCGCCGAGCGGGCGGAGGCGAACAGCCGCAGCTGGGTGACCGGGAACTCACGCTCGGCCAGGATCTTGCGCAGGACTGTGCCGACCTGACCGGTGGCGCCGACGATTCCGACCTTCACGGAAGACTCCTCTGTACGTGTGTGCGGCCCTGGGGGGCTCGTCCCGTCGTCCCTGGTGAGGGGGTACGTCGTCCGGCCCTTTGCCGCTCCATGATGCGTATGTCCCTGCCCACCTTGTCCAATCCATTGTCCGGCCTGCGGACTCCTCGGGCCCGGGCCGCAGGTTCTGCCGTCGCGCGGGCCCGGGGAGCGAACATCTTCGGCGGGGCGCCGGGGCCCGTTTCGGCGGCCGGTGCGGACGCCCGGTGGAGAAGCCCCGTGGGGACGCCCGGGGAAAACGCGGCGGGGCGGGTGCCCGTGAGAGCGCCCGCCCCGCCGGTGCGGGCCCGGCGGGGCGGGGGGCCGGCCGGCCGGGGGGGGTTCCCGCGGGGCCGGTGGGAACGGCCCGCCCCCGGGCCCCCGCGGGGGGGGGGGGGGGCCGGTCGCCCCCCCCCCCCCCCCGGGCCCGCCGGCCGGGGCGGGGGCCCGGGCCGGACGGAGGTGTTACCCGGTGACCTTGTCGATCAGGACGCTGCCGGTGCCCGCGGCGGTGCCGTGGGAGTTCACCAGCTGGACCTCGCCGAAGAACTGCCGGCCCGCGGGGGCCGCCCCGGCGACCAGGACCTCGGCGCCGAACTCGGCGGACGCGCCGGCGGCCAGGTTGACCGGGGTCGACTCGTCGACGCTGATCGTGCCGAGCGCCGCGGAGTAGAACACGTCGCGGTAGTCGTACGCGGTGGTGCCCGACGGGACGTCGTAGCCGTCCACCACGACCGTGTAGGTGCCCGCGGCCGGCGAGGGGACGCTCACCGACTCCTCGGAGCCCGCGGTGGTCGAGGTGCCGACCTCCTCGTCGCCGAGGTAGACGTACAGGTCGATGTCCGCGTTGGTGTCCGAGGTGGAGCCGATGGCGACGTCCAGCTTCTCGGCGCCCGCCGGGACGGTCACCTCGAACGTCTGCGCCTGGCCCGTGGAGATCGACGGACGCTCGACGGCGGCCGAACCGAGGCTGCCGCCCTTGAGGTTGCCGGTCAGCGCGGCGGCCTCGTTGGTGACCGTCCAGTGCACCGCGGCCGGGGTGCCGATCTTCGCCTCGGCGATGGTCTGCACCGCCGGGTCGAAGGTCGCGCCGAGCAGCGAGACGTCGAGCTTGAACGGGTTGTCCAGGAGCGGGGACGTACGGCGGGCCTCGACCTCGATCTCCCACACGCCGGGCTGCGGGTCCTGGTAGGCACGCGCGTCCGGGCGGCAGGTGTTGGTCGGGCTCTCGTAGTTCGGGTAGCAGAAGATCGTGGAGCTGTCCTCCATCTGGACCCCGTAGGGGTGGATGGAGATGAACCGCGTCTGGCTGCCCGACCGCAGGCCGCTGAGCGCGACCTCCAGGGTCTTGGCGCCCTCCGGCACGTTCAGGAAGTACGACGTGGTGCTGTTGCGCTGCACCGAGCCGGACGCCTTGAACGCGTTCGTCGGGGCCTTGATGTCGGTGGCGACGACGACGGTGGTCAGGATCTGCTGGTCCACACCCACGGTCTTGGCGTCGTTCACTTCCAGGATGGCGCTGTGCGTGCCGGCCGAGCGCGGCTGCGCCTGGACCTTCACGGTCACCGGGGTGCCGAGCGGCAGCTTGACGGTGCTCGGGCCGACCAGCTTGAAGGTGCCGTCGCCGTTCTTCCACGACAGCTTGTGCGCGACGTCGCGGTCGGCGCCCGTCGTACGGGTGATGACCACGTCGTACGTCTTCTTCTGGCCGGTCTTCAGGCCGCCCTCACGGTCGTAGAGGCCGGTGCCGAAGCCCGGGTCCTTGAGCGCGAAGTCGATCGAGGTGTCGACCGGGGCCTTGACCGCGTACTCGTTGGCCGTGGCGCCCTTCTTGATGAGCTTCCACGCGTCCAGGATGTTGATCAGACCGGAACCCTGGGCGTGCGCCGGCACGTTCTTGATCTGGGTCGCGGAGCTGGTCAGCGCGGTGCGCAGATCGGCCGGGGCCAGGTCGATGCCCTTCTGCTTCGCGGCGGAGAGCAGCAGCGCGGTGGCGCCGGCGGCCTGCGGGGAGGCCATCGAGGTGCCCTGGAGCATCGAGTAGCCGGCCGGCAGGGAGTAGCCCGCCTCCTTGACCGGACCACCGGGCAGCCAGGTCGGGGTGGTGTTGATGGCCGCGCCGGGGGCCGTGATGATCGGCGCGAAGCCGCCGTCCTCACGCGGACCGCGCGAGGAGAAGGGCAGCATGTCGTACTTCTTGGTGACCAGGGAGCCGTAGTTGGCCGCCCAGGTGTCCTTGGAGATCGACGCGCCCACCGAGACGACGTGGTCGGCGAGGCCGGGGTCACCGATGGTGTTCACACCCGGGCCGTCGTTGCCGGCCGAGATGACCAGCTGGACGCCGTAGATGTCGATGAGCTGCTTGTACAGCTCGGCGCGGGCGTTGTTGCCGTCGTTGAGCGGCGGCAGGCCGCCGATCGACATGTTGACGACGTCGACACCGCGGTTCACGACGAGGTCGATCATGCCCTCGGTGAGCGCGATGTTGGTGCAGCCGCCGGTCCAGGTGCAGGCGCGCGAGGAGACGATCTTCGCGCCGGGGGCCGCGCCGTTCATCGCGCCGCCGAAGAGGCCGTTGGCCGCGGTGATGCCCGCGACGTGCGTACCGTGCTCGCCCTCGATGACGCCGATGCTGACGTAGTCGGAGGTGGCGCCCGCCGCGTTGTAGACGACGTTCTTGCGCGTCTCCACGACGAACGGGATGCGCTCGGCGACGTCGGTGCGCGGGTCGTCCGTACCGAAGTACGAGACCTGGTGCTTCTCCTTGTACGGCAGCAGGACCGTGTCGTCGGAGAAGTCCCCGTTGTTGTTCAGGTCCACCCGGGTCGTGCCGGTGACCGGGTCGTACAGCACGCCCCAGGTGTCGGTGTTGTCACCGTCACGGTTGAGGTCGCCCAGCATCTCGCCGCCGTTGGTGGCGGACTCGCGGAACAGGCTGAACTTGTACGAGCCCGCGGGCGCCTTGTACGTGACCCCGCCGAGGGTGAAGGAGGGGCCGGAGACCGCCTGCGTCATCCGCAGCCAGGTGCCGTCGCCGTCGCTGACCGGGTCGGTCGCGGTCACCCAGTCGACGATCTTGCGCTCGCCGGTGCTGGTCTTCTGGAGCGCCGGGTGGGCGAGGTCCACACCGGAGTCCAGGATGCCGATGGTGATGCCCCGGCCGTCCGCCTTCGGGTTCTGCTTCACGAAGTCGACGGCGCCCGTCTCGAAGGACGGGTTGTACGGGTTCTTCGCGGGCGTCTTCTTCGACGGCGCCGCGTACGTGGAGGACGTCGTGGCCTTCTTGGCGCCCGGGGCGCTGTCGGCCTGCGGCGTCGGGTCGTCCAGCTCGATCTCCTGCTGGAGGTCGATGCCGAGCACCGACGACAGCTTCGAGGCCGACGCGATGGTGGCCTTGGCCGTCTTCGTCGGGACGGTCGCCCGGACGTAACCGAGCTTGTCGTACGTGATGCCGGGCACCGAGCCGCTGACGGCGTCGAGCTGGCTCTTGACCTGCTCGGTCGCGCCGGGCTTCGTGGCGACCATCAGCGTGACGGACTTCTCGCCCTGGGCCTCGGCCTGCGCCAGGACCTCGGCGTCGGACGAGCCGAGCTTGTCGCCGGACGGGCTCGCGGCGGCGGGCTTGACGGTGGTCGGAGCCGGGTCGTCGGCGGCGAAGACCGGGGTGGTGGCGGTGGCGGCGAGCGCGGCCACCAGCCCCGCTGCGGCGGCCACCCGGGCGACCCGTCTCGCCGTCGGTATGGAGCCGGGGGAATCCTTGGTCATCAGCATCCCTGCGATCGGAAAGAATGAGTCCGGAAATCGGTACCGGATGACCGCTCACCCTTTCGTATCCGACAGGGTTTTGTGGAGAGTTGACGGAGGCGCGTAGACGACATGGCGTAGATCCGCCACCGTTGCCCCTGCGTCACCGGGGAGAAAAGGTGTCAGACCATGACCTTGCCGCCGACCGCCGGAGCCGTCCCTCCGGAGCCCGCCACTCCGCTCAGCGGGGCAACGCCACCACGTACGCGGCGGGTTCCCGGTCCCGCGCCGCGCCCAGCGCCGTCCGCACCACGTCCGCCTGCTCCTCCATCGCCTCGCGCAGCCGCTCGGCCGTGAGCCGCACCACCGTGACCCCGAGCCGCTCCAGGTGCTCCCGCCGCACCGCGTGCGCGGCGTGCCCCGCTTCGCGTGCCGCCCGGCCGTGCTCGCCCTCCGCCCGGCCGTGCTCGCCCTCCGCCCGGCCGCGCGCCCCGCGCGGGGCGGGCCAGGACGTGGCGGCGTACCGGGGCGCGCGGGCGGTGTCCAGCTCCAGCGCCACCGCCTCCTCGGGCCAGTAGGCGTCCACGCTGCCCAGGTGCGGGCCGCCGGGCAGCCGCAGGTCCACGTTCCACACCGGCTCGGGCAGCCGGTGCAGCCGCACCATCGCGTACAGCCGCTCCTCCGCGACGCTCCGGCCCTCCGCGAGCAGCAGCTCCACCGCCCGGGTCACCGCGGGCCGTCCCAGCAGCTTCGCCGCGCTCAACGCGGCGACGAGCGGGCCGGGTTCGCAGTGGCCGTCGCGGACCGCCTCGGTCAGCAGCAGGCGTACCGCGACCGGCTCGTCCAGCCCGGCCACCACGTCGGCGACGGCCCGCTCCGCGGCCACCACCGGAATCCCGCCGACCGTCACCCGCTCCCGGGGGAGGGCCGCGCGCACCACCCGGACGAAGCCCGCCGCCCGCAGCCGCCTGGTGCGCGGCACGAGGACGTCGACCCGGGTGAGCGCGGGGACCGGCGGGGCCGCGGCGAAGCCGTGCAGCGCCAGCGCCGCCACCCCGGTGACGAGGGCGTCCGCGGCGGCGGAGCCGTCCGTACCCGCCGGGAGGTCCGCACCGGCGGCGAGGTCCGTGCCGCGGCGCCCGGTGGCGGGGCGGCCCGCGTACAGCAGCGCCGCGCGCAGCCGCTCCCGCCCGTCGGCGGGGCCCGTGTGCAACAGGTACACGCCGGGCAGCAGCCGCTGCCAGGGGCCCCGGGGCGTGCAGCGCCCGGAGATCTGGGCGGCGGTCAGGCCCCGCCGCCGCAGCTGTGTGCCGGTGACCACCCGGAGGTCCGCCCCCGGCGTGCGGGGGAGGGCGCGGGGGGAGGACAGGGAGGTGTCGTGGTTCATGCCCAGGGGCCTTCCGCCGACGGACCGGCCGCTAACCCCTGTTACAGGCCCGTCGCCATACCAGGACAGCCCGGCCCCCCTGCGTACGGACCGATGATCGAAATCGCCCGCCGTGCGGAGGTTGCCCTCGGCGCCGGGCCGTGCGCGGCCCTGCCCGCACAGCCGTGCGGGCCGCCCCCCAGGAAGAAAGGGGGACGGCCCGCACGGGGCGCGGCCGGGTCAGGCCGCCGCGTCGCGCTCCTGGCCGCGCAGCGCGCGCGCCAGGTCGTCCCGGGCCTCCAGCACCAGGCGGCGCAGCGCGGGCGCGGCGTCCTCGTGCTCCTTCAGCCAGGCGTCGGTGGCCTCCAGGGTCGCCGGGTCGTCCTGGAGCCCCGGGAACAGGCCCGAGACCACGTCCATCCCGATCTGGATGGAGCGCTCCTTCCAGACCCGCTCGATCGCCGCGAAGTACTTCCCGGCGTACGGCGCGAGGAGCGCGCGCTGCGAGGGCCGGACGAAACCGGCGATGGTCGCCTCCACCAGGGCGTTGGAGAGCCGGTCGGACTCCACGACCGCCGCCCACGCCTGGTCCTTGACCGCCGCCGAGGGGCGCGCCGCCAGGCAGCGCACCTGGTGGCGCTTGCCCGACGCCGTGTCGTCGCGGGCCAGTTCGGCACTGATCGCCGCCTCGTCGGCCACGCCGTGCGCGGCCAGCGGGAAGAGGAACGCCCAGCGCAGCTCCTGGTCGACGTCGAGGCCGTCGATCGTGGCGGTGCCGTCGAGCAGGTCGCCCAGCAGGCGGAACTCCTCGTCCGAGGAGGCCGTCGAGGCGAAGAACCGGGCCCAGGTCAGCTGGTCCTGGCCGCCCGGCACGGCGAGCCGCAGCTCGCGCAGCGCACCCTCGGCCAGCAGCCGGCCGCCCTCCTCGCGCCAGGCCGGGGCCGCGTAGTGGGTGAGCGCGGACTGGGCCCAGTTGTGCAGCATCTGGAGCACGCCGATGTCCGTCTCGCGCCCGGCGAAGGCGAGGACCAGGGCGATGAAGTCGCGGGCCGGCATCAGCCCGTCGCGGGTCATGTTCCACAGCGCCGACCAGCAGAGCGCGCGGGCCAGCGGGTCGGTGACCGCGCCCAGGTGGTCGCGGAGGGTGGCGAGCGACCGCTCGTCGAAGCGGACCTTGCAGTACGTCAGGTCGTCGTCGTTGACGAGGACCAGCTCGGGCTTCTCGGCCCCGGCCAGTTCGGCGACGACCGTCCGCGCCCCGGCCACGTCCGTCTCGACACGGGCGTACCGCGTCAGCGCGCCGTTCCCGTCGTGCCGGTACAGGCCCACCGCGATCCGGTGCGGGCGCAGCTCCGGGTGGGAGGCGGCGGCCTCCTGGACCACGGCGAGCTCGGCGATCCGGCCCTCGGAGTCGTACGACACCTCCGGGGTGAGGCTGTTGACGCCCGCGGTCTGGAGCCAGGCGCGGGACCAGGCCGTCATGTCGCGGCCGGAGGTGTCGGCGAGCACCGAGAGGAGGTCGCCGAGACGGGTGTTGCCGTAGGCGTGCTGCTTGAAGTAGCGCCGGGCGCCTTCGAGGAACGCGTCCCGTCCGGCGTACGCCACCAGCTGCTTCAGGACGGAGGCGCCCTTGGCGTACGTGATGCCGTCGAAGTTCAGCTTGGCGTCCTCCAGGTCGCGGATGTCGGCCGTGACCGGGTGGGTGGAGGGCAGCTGGTCGGCCCGGTAGGCCCACGCCTTGCGGTTGTTGGCGAAGGTGATCCAGCCGTTGGTGAAGCGGGTCGCCTCGACCATCGAGAAGGAACCCATGAAGTCCGCGAAGGACTCCTTCAGCCACAGGTCGTCCCACCAGCTCATGGTGACGAGGTCGCCGAACCACATGTGCGCCATCTCGTGCAGGATGACGTTGGCGCGGCGCTCGTAGGACGCGGTGGTGACCTTGCCGCGGTAGATGTACTCCTCGCGGAAGGTGACCAGGCCCGGGTTCTCCATCGCGCCGAGGTTGTACTCCGGCACGAACGCCTGGTCGTACTTCCCGAACGGGTACGGGTAGTCGAAGTGGTCGTGGAAGAAGTCCAGGCCCTGCTTGGTGATGAGGAAGACGTCGTCCGCGTCGAAGTGGCGGGCGAGGCCCTTGCGGCACATCGCGCCGAGCGGGATCTCCAGCGTGCTGCCGTCCGCGAGGGTGCGGGAGTAGTGGTCGGTCACGTAGTGGTACGGACCGGCGACCACGGCGGTGATGTACGTCGAGATCGGCTTGGTCTCGGCGAAGCGCCACACCCCGCCCTCGTGGGACTCCTCGGCGCCGTTGCTCCACACCCGCCATCCCTCGGGGGCCGCCACCTCGAAGCGGTACGGGGCCTTGAGGTCGGGCTGCTCGAAGTTGGCGAAGACCCGTCGGGCGTCGGCCGGTTCGTACTGCGTGTAGAGGTAGACCTCGCCGTCCTCCGGGTCGACGAACCGGTGCATCCCCTCGCCGGTCCGGCTGTACGCGCAACGCGCGTCGACCACCAGGACGTTCTCGCCCTCGGCCAGGCCGTCCAGCGCCACCCGGGTCCCGTCGAAGACGGCCGCCGGGTCGAGCGCGGTGCCGTTCAGGGTCACCGCGTCCACGCCCGGGGCGATCAGGTCGGCGAAGGTGGAGGCACCCGCGCGGGCCGAGCGGAAGCGGATCGTGGTCACGGACCGGAAGGTGCGCGCGGCGCCCTCCTCCTCGGCCCCGCCGACGGCGGACCGCAGATCGAGCGCGATCTCGTATCCGTCGACGTTCAGCAGCTCCGCCCGCTCGCGGGCCTCTTCGCGGGACAGGTTCTCACCGGGCACCGGCACTCCTTCGTGACTCGATTTCGAATGTTTTGATCCTCGCATGCCGCCGTCCGGGGAATCCCGGGGGAATCTCCCGCCCCTTCCACGCGTTGTCCCGCGCGGAGACCGACGCTGCCAAGGAGAGACATGTCCGACACCACCACCGCACCCGGCAAGATCCCCGCGGACTTCTGGTTCGACCCGCTCTGCCCGTGGGCGTGGATGACCTCCCGCTGGATGCTGGAGGTCGAGAAGGTACGCGACGTCGAGGTCCGCTGGCACGTGATGAGCCTGGCCGTCCTCAACGAGGACAAGCTGGACCAGCTGCCCGAGGAGTACCGCGACATGCTGGAGAAGAAGGCATGGGGCCCGGTCCGGGTCGTCGTCGCCGCCCAGCAGCTGCACGGCGACGAGGTCACCGGCCCCCTCTACACGGCGCTCGGCACCCGCTTCCACAACAACGGCGAGGGCCCGACCCGCGAGGCGGTCCTCGGCGCGCTGGCCGACGTCGGCCTGCCCGCCTCGCTCGCCGACTTCATGGACGACGTCACCTACGACGCCGAACTGCGCGCCTCCCACCAGGAGGGCATCGACAAGGTCGGCCAGGAGGTCGGCACCCCGGTCATCGCGGTGCCCGGCGCCGACGGCGAGCAGGTCGCGTTCTTCGGCCCGGTCGTGACGCCCGCCCCCAAGGGCGAGGCCGCGGCGAACCTCTGGGACGGCACGCTGCTGGTCGCCTCGGTCCCCGGCTTCTACGAGATCAAGCGGACCCGCACCCAGGGCCCGGTCTTCGACTGATCCGCACGGCCGGACCGGCGCGGGGCAGCGCGGGGCGGGTGCGGGGCGTGCGGCCCCGGCCCGCCCCGCATTCGTTCGCACACCCGCAACACACGAACCCTTGTTCCCCCGGTGTGTCCGCCGCATGATCGGCGCATGCCCGCCGACAGACCCCCGCAACCCGCGCCCGCCCTGCCCCGCCGGGTGCGTGTCGGTTACGGCCTGGGTTCCCTCGCCACCGGCGCCTTCTCCACGGTGCCCGGTCTCGTCCTGCTCTACTACCTCACCGACGTGCTGGCCGTGCCCGCCGCCGTCGCCGGGGCCGCCGTCTTCCTCCCCAAGGCGTGGGACGTCCTCGTCAACCCGCTGGTCGGCGCGGCCTCCGACCGCAGCAGACTGCGCGGCGGCCCCCGCCGCCCCTTCCTGCTGATCGGCGCCTGCACCCTGCCGCCGTCCTTCGCGCTGATCTTCGCCGCGCCGGACCTGCGCGGGGGAGCCGCCGCCGGATACGTCGCCGTGCTCTTCCTGCTCGCCGCGACCGCGTACGCCGTGTTCCAGGTGCCGTACGTGACGATGCCCGCCGAGATGACCGAGGACCCCGCCGAGCGCGGCCGGGTCCTGGCCTGGCGGGTGGCGTTCCTCGGCGTCGCCATCCTGCTCTCCGGCGCCCTGGCCCCCGCCCTCGCGCACGCGGACGGCGACACCCCCGCGAGCTACCGGCTGATGGGCGTGGTCGTCGCCGTGCTCCTCGCGGCCGGCATGTTCGGCGCCTGGTACACCACCCGATGGGCCCCCACCGTCGCCCGCAGCGAGGCCGAGCCCTCGCTCCGCGCCCAGCTCAAGGCCGCCCGCACCAACCAGCCCTTCCTCCACCTCGCCGGGATGTGGACGCTCCAGGCCCTGGCGATCGGCGTGATGCTGGCGGGCGTCCAGTACTTCGCCACCTACACCCTGGGCTCGGCGTCCGCGGTGACCCCGCTCTTCGCCTGCATGATCGGCCCGCTGGTGCTCTTCATGCCGCTCTGGAACCGGCTCGCCCGCCGCAAGGGCACCCGGTACGCCCAGTGGTGCGCCTCGCTGCTCTACGTCGCCGGGGCACTCGCCCTCGCCTTCACCGGGGTGGCCGGTCCGGTGCTCGGCTACCTCGCGGTGGCCGCGGTCGGCATCGCCTACGCGGGCCTCCAGCTGCTGCCGCTGACCCTGCTGGCCGACACCCTCGCCGCCGACGCGGTCCGCACCGGCAAGCGCAGGACCGCCACCTTCACCGGACTGTGGACCGCCGCCGAAACCCTCGCCTTCGCCCTGGGCGCCGGGGTGTTCGCGCTGGTCCTCGCGGTGACCGGGTTCCGCTCCTCGGACGCCGACCACGAGGTCGCCCAGCCCGCCGCAGCCCTCACCGGCATCACCGCCGGGATGAGCCTGCTGCCCGCCGTCCTCGCCGCCGCGAGCCTCTGGCTGCTGCACCGCTACCGCGAGGAAGCCCAGCCCACCGCCGTACCCCCTTCCGCCCCGGAAGCCACCCCGAACGAGGACCTGACCCGTGCCGACTGACCCCGTACCCGCCCCCGCCGCGACCGGGCGCCCCGCCGCCGAGGTGCTGGCCGAACTCCGCGCCCTGCGCGGCGCCGACGCCCCCACCCGGGGCGGACGCACCTTCGCCTACGTCTACGACGCCGGGCTCGACGGACTCGACGAGCTGACGGCCGAGGCGTACACCGCCTTCGCCACCGTCAACGGCCTCGACCCCACCGTCTTCCCCAGCGTCGCCCGGCTGGAGAACGACCTGGTCCGCGCCGCCGTCGACCTCCTCGGCGTACCCGGCGCCCAGGGCACCTTCACCAGTGGCGGCACCGAGAGCATCCTGCTCGCCGTCAAGACCGCCCGCGACCACGCCCGTGCCGTACGCGGGGTGACGGACCCCCAGCTGGTGCTGCCCTCCACCGCCCACGCCGCCTTCCACAAGGCCGCCCACTACCTGGGCCTCGAACCGGTCGTCGTCCCCGTCGACCCGGTCACCTTCCGGGCCGACGCCGAGGCCATGGCCGCCGCCCTCACCGACCGCACCGCCCTGGTGGTCGCCTCCACCCCCTCGTACGCCCACGGGGTCGTCGACCCGGTCGCCGAGATCGCCGCCGCCGCCTCCGCGCGCGGGGTGCTCTGCCACGTCGACGCCTGCATCGGCGGCTGGCTGCTGCCCCATCTGCGGCGCGCCGGACGGGACATCCCGCCTTTCGACCTGTCGGTGCCCGGCGTCACCTCGCTCTCCGTCGACCTCCACAAGTACGGGTACGCCGACAAGGGCGCCTCCGTGGTCCTCTACCGGGACGCCGGACTCCGCCGCCACCAGTACTTCGCGCACGCCGGCTGGCCCGGCTACCCGGTCGTCAACCCCACCGTCCAGGGCACCAAGTCCGGCGGGCTGCTCGCCCAGGCGTGGGCCGCCCTCCACCACGTCGGCGAGGACGGTTACACCGCGCTCGCCGGCCGGGTCGCCGAGGCGTCCGACCGGCTGCTGGCCGGGCTGCGCGCCCTGCCCGGCCTCCGGGTCCTCGGCGAACCCGCCGCCGGGCTGGTGGCGTTCACCGTCCTCGGAGCGGAGGCGGGGTCCGACGAGGGAGCCCCCGACCTCAGCCTGCTGCTCCACCTCGCCGACGAGATGCGCGAGCTCGGCTGGTACCTCCAGCCCCAGCTCTCCTTCGACGGCCTCCCGCCCAATCTGCACCTCACGCTCACCCCGGCCACCGTCGGCCAGGTCGACGCCCTCCTCGCCGATCTGGCGAAGGCGCTGGTCGCCGCCCGCGCGCTGGACCCGGTCGCGGTCGACCCCGCCCTCGCGGCGCTCGCCGCCACGCTGGACCCGGACACCCTCGGGCCGGAGGAGGTCGCCGGGGTGCTCGCCTTCGCCGGTCTCGACGGGGACGCCGGTCTGCCCGGCCGGATGGCCCCGGTGCTGGTGCTGCTGGACGCCCTGCCGGGACGGCTGAAGGAGCGGCTGCTCGCGGAGTTCATCGGCGCGGTGTTCCGGGTCTGAGGGGTCCGCGCTCCCGGGGCGGACAGGGGAGAGCCCCCGCGAGTCATGTCCTCGCGGGGGCTCTCCGTCCATCCGCCTGCCGGGTGAGGGTTGAGAAGACGATCACGAGGCAGGACGCTTCGGCGGCCGGGGTTCAGGGGGCGAGCAGCAGCACGTTGTCCCGCGCCTGGGCGGCGGCGTACCGCCGAGCGACGTCCTGCCAGTTGACGACCCGCCACATCGCCTCGATGAAGTCGACCTTCTGGTTCTTGTACTGGAGGTAGAAGGCGTGCTCCCAGGCGTCGAAGACGAGGATCGGCACGGACCCCTGGCCGACGTTGCCCTGGTGGTCGTAGACCTGCTCGACGATCAGCCGGCCGCTCAGCGGCTCGTACGCGAGCACGCCCCAGCCCGAACCCTGGGTGGTGGCGGCGGCCTTCGTCAGCTGGGACTTGAATCCGGCGAAGGAGCCGAAGGAGGCGGTGATCGCGTCCGCGAGGTCGCCGACGCCGTCCGCCGCGAGCGGTTCGCCGCCGCCGTCGCCGGTCATGTTGTGCCAGTAGATCGAGTGCAGGATGTGCCCCGAGAGGTGGAACGCGAGGTTCTTCTGGAGCCCGTTGACCGCGCCCCACGCCTCCTTCTCCCGGGCCTCCTCCAGCTGCTCCAGGGTGTCGTTCGCGCCCTTCACGTACGCCGCGTGGTGCTTGTCGTGGTGGAGCTCGATGATCTGCGGGTTGATGACCGGTTCCAGCGCCGCGTAGTCGTACGGGAGTTCCGGGAGCGTGTAGGTGGCCATGGTGGGGACCCTTCAGATGCTCAGCAGTTGTTATTGCAACCTATGTGCAACTGCAGGCTAGCAGGAAGAAGATCGCGTGAGGGAGAGGGTCCGGCGGAAGCACCCGCACAGGAGAAGGGAGCGGCGGTCCGGGGGAATCCCCGGAC